>JBBRHC010000060.1:0-13887 GCA_038223295.1 Opitutales bacterium | reverse complement strand
ACCTCCCACCTCTTTGGGTGGGGGGGCGGGACGGTGTGGGGGCGGGTGCGGCGCGGCGGAGGCGTGGCGGGCGGGGACGTCTAAAGGGGGGGCGCGGCGGGCGCGGGGGGACTCGGCGCGCGCGATCAGCTTTCGACGGCGGGGGGAGCGGAAGGGGAGGTGGCGGTTTCGGGGGCAGGTGCGGGGAGGTCTTGAAAATCGATCAGCTCGACCTCGAGGAGGATGGCGGCCTTGCCGGGGATTTTGCCGCGGCGGCCTTTTTCGCCGTAGGCGAGCCAGTAGGGGAGGACGATGGTGCGGCGTTCGCCTTTGCGCATCTGGAGGAGAGACTCGGTCCAGCCGGGGAGGATGTTGGCCTGGCCGACGACGAAGTTGTAGGGGCCGCCGTGTTGGGCGGAGGAATCTATCTGGGTGTCGTCGGCGAAGAGGCGCGCGGTGTAGTTGAGCGAGACGAGCTGGCCTTTTTTGGGGATGGCCTGGCCGGTGCCGGGGCGGGTGACGAGGTAGCGGGCGCCGCTGGGCGTTTCGAGGGCGCCGGGGAAATCGCGCGCGAGGCGGCCGGCATCGGCGTCGGGCCATTGGTAGGCGACGTCGGCGAGGGCCCGGCGCATGGCGGAGTTGATGGGTTCGCCGGGGTTTGCGCGCATAAAAATGCCGCTGCGCACGACGATGGCGAGGGTGCCGAGGATGAGGCCGAGGAGGATCAGGTAGACGGCGGTGCGCATGTTAAATGCGGAGGACGAAACACAAAAAAGCCGCCGGCGCGAGGGCGCGGGCGGCGGGAATAATCCGGGGGTGGGGTGGTCGCGTGGCGGGGGCACGTCCCGGAGATTTCGAAACACGGGCGGGAGGCGCGGCACGCCGGAGCCACGCCCGGCCCACGGCGGCTCAGGGGAGGAAGGAGCAGATGTATTCGCAGAGGCCGGAGGTGACCCCGATGGTGAAACCGGAGTCGGCGGGCACGTCGAAGTGCGTGCCGGCGGCGTAGGTGTGGGCGGTGGTCTGGTCCTGAAGCGTGACGTGGCAGGCGCCGGCGACGATCTCCATGCGCTCGGCGGCGGAGGTGCCGAAGAAGTAGGAACCGGGGCGGATGAGGCCGAGGGTCTTCTTGGATTGGTCGGCGAAGAGCACGGTGTGGGAGACGACGTTGCCGTCGAAGTACACGTTGGCTTTGGTGTGGACGGTGACGCCCTCGAACTGGGTGGCGGTGGTGGTCATGGGTGGGCGCACGCTGGCGAGGGCCGCGAGGGGAAAAAAGCCCAAAGTGCGCGGCGCGTTCCCCGAGGCTGGCCCGGAGCGGGCATCGGGCGCGGCGGGCCCCGGGCGCGAGAGTGTTTGCCTGAGGACGGGGGTTGCGAGGCGCGGCCGGGCGCGGGCAGGGTGGTGAACGATGCGCGCGGTCTTTGAGTTGCTCGGTCCGATCTTCCTGTTGGTCGTCCTCGGGGCGGCGTTGCAGCGCGGGGGATTTTTTCGCGCCGGGGTGGTGTCGGGGCTGAACCGGATCTGCTACTGGGTGGCGCTGCCGGCCCTCATCCTGGGCAGCCTGGCGCGCGGGGGCGTGGGCGCGGGGGCGGGCTGGGCGGTGTGGAGCGGCGGGTTGCTGGGCGTGATGGCGGTGGCGACGCTGGTGGTCGCGGCGCTGGGCTGGGGCGGGGCGTCGCTCCTCGGGGTTGCCTGGGCGACGCGGGGCACGTTTACCCAGGCGGTTTTTCGCGGGAATCTGGCCTTTGTGGGGCTACCGATTTTGTTAAAAGTCCCCGGCGCGGACCCGACGCGGGTGCTGCTGCTGCTGGCACCCATGATGGTGCTGTACAACGTGGTCGCGGTCGGGCTGCTGGTGGCGAGCCGGGACGGGTTGAGGTGGACGATGCCGCGGCCGCTGGCGGGCGAGTGGCTGCGCAATCCCATCATCTGGGCCAGCGTGCTCGGCGGGGTGGCCTATGCGTGCGGATGGGCCTTGCCCGAGCCGCTGGGCGAGACGGTGGGGCTGCTCGGGCGCATGGCGGTGCCGCTGGCGCTGGTGACCATCGGGGCGGTGTTGGCGGGGCTGCCGACGGGGGCCTGGTGTGGCGCGGCGTGGGCGGCGACGGCGGGCAAGGTGGTGGTGTCGCCCCTGGTGGGCTGGGGGGCGGCGGTGGTCTGGGGAGTGACGGGGACGGACCGCTTGATCCTGCTGGTCGCGATGGCGACGCCCTCGGCGGTGGCCTCCTACACGATGGCGGGGGCGATGGGCGGGGACGAGGCGATGGCGGCGCAAACCGTGGTGGCGAGCACGGCGGCGTCGGCGCTGGTGTTGGCGTGGATCCTCGCGTGGGCCTGATCGAGGGCGGTGGAAGCCCTGGTATAAAGATAAGGCCGAAACGGTGCTGCCGGCCGGAGAAAAGGCTTTTTTCGCGGACGCAACGGGTCAACCTACACACATGGCGCAAAAACGGCCCTCGTTTCGCGGCGGCTTCACGTTGATCGAGCTGCTCACGGTGATCGCTGTCATCGGAGTGCTGGCCGCCATCCTCATCCCGGTCGTCGGTAGCGTGCGCAGCCGGGGGCGCGCCGCGAACAGCGTCTCGAACCTGCGGCAAATTTTCGTCGGGCTAACCCTTTTCGCCGACGAGAACCGCGGGTTTTTCCCGAAGGCGGCGGCTCAGGTGGACTGGAATGCCAACGAGACGGACCCCGCCAGGATGTCTTGGAGCCAACAGTTGCGGCCTTACGGGACGGGGCGGAATTTTTTTATCACGCCGCGCTTCGAGCGCGAGGGCAGCGCGTATTTCATCGGGTCGCGGGCGGGCTTTGTCGCCGCCGGCGAGAGGGGGTTTGTGGCGACGCGGCGTCATCGCATCGCGTTCCCCACCCAGTTCGTGCTGGGCGGGGAAACCAACTTTGCCTTCGCGGAATCCGATTTCGACAAGGACGACTACACGCAAAACTGCATCGACCCCGCCGCCGGCACCCTGTTTTCCGACGGCACGCAGGCGGTGCTTTTTGCCGACGGGCACGTGGTGCGGGTGAAGGCCTACGACCCGGCCACCATGACTTTTCGCTACGATACGATGGGCGCGTGGTAAGGTCGCGCGGGCGCGGTCTCGCGTCGGCGGTTGCGTCGCGGCGGGAGGCGGGGCAGCTTCGCATAAATTTTAACCAAGATGAAAAATTCCACGGCGATGGTTTTGGCTTTGTTGACGGGCGCGCTGGCGACCAGCGGCTGCGCGACAAAAAATGACGGGCGATTGGTCAACACGCGGCAGCCGGGGCCGGCCATAGGCACCGGCGTGGGCATCGCGGCGGGGGCGGTGGCGGGCAACGTCGCCGGCGCGGTGGTGGGGGCCGGCGAGGGCTTCGTGGGCGCGGCGGGCACGGCCTTCGACGGGGACCGCCGGGTGGTGCGCTCGTGGCGCACCGAGGTGGCGTCCGATGGCCGCACCATTCGTGTGCCGGTGGAGATCGAGGTTGATCGCTACGGTCGCCCCTACGCGACGGCCGCCGCCAGCGGCGCGGCGACCACGACGCCTCCGGAACGCGGTCCGCGCTGAGGCGCGGATTGCCAAGAGCGCGCGCGCGCGTCTTAGCTGCGGCCATGAGCAAACCATCCCGCAGCCCCCGGATTATCGCCTTGTTCGTGGCCGGAGCGGTGGCGGTGGGCGGTTGGTGGTGGCTGGAGCGGACCACGCGCCCTACGCACATCGCGACCCCGGTGCCGGGCATCATCGCCCCGCCCGCCACGCCGGTCTCGAAACCCACTTTTGTCGCCCCGCCGCCCGCTCCGGCGAAGGCGCCCGCCGCCCGGGACTCGGACCCCTCCGCCGACGGTCTCCTGGCACCCGCGCCGGCGGCCGAGGGCTTCGCTAACCCCACGCCGATGACGGCGGGAGATATCCTGGCCCAGCCCGACGATGATCTGGTGCGGGTCGCAAAAAGAATGACCGCCCTCGTGCTCGATCCGCACGCGCCGAAGGAGGATCGCGAAGAGGCGCTGGCGCACGCGCTCAACCTCTCCGCCGGGGCCGAGACCGAGGTGCTGCTGCCGCTGATGGCGAGCCCGCTCCTGAGTGACGAGATGAGCGGAACCGTGCTGGCCGAGGCGCTGAACCGGCCCTTGGCGTTTCAAGCCGACCTCTACCTCGTGGCGCTCGCCGCGCGCAAAAGCCCCGGGATGCAACGAATCATCCGCGAACACCTCACGTTTCTCACCGATGGCCGGGATCTCGGGCCCAACCCCGCTTCCTGGACCGCGGCGATCGCCCAGGCCAAAAAAACGTGGGATGAGTAGGCGCGCAAAAAGGAGACGCGCAAAAAGTGTCCACACCGGCACCCGCTTGTGTCGGGGTGGTCGGATGGGAGTGATGAAAATTTTCCGATTCGCGCTGGCATGGGCATTTTCCGGGCTGGCAGCCACGTGGGCGCAGACCGACGCCGTCAAACCCAACGCCAACGGCGGCGCCACGCCCGCGCCCGCCCCGTCCGCCCATTCCGCGCCCCGCGCGCTGGATACCACCGGCGGCGGCACCCCCGAGGCGGTGGCGGCCCTGCGCGAGGTGGTGGCGCGCCAGAAAGCCGTGCTCGCCGAGGCGCGAGAGGTGGATGACGGCGCGCAGCTCGAGGACCTGCGTCCCCGGCTGCAACGCGTGGTCGATGGCTACGAGGCGGTGTTAAATGCCCATCCGGATTTCGCCGCCGCGTGGGCCGCCTACGGGTTGTTTTTATGCGATCCGCTGGTCGAGGAACGGCGCCCCGCCCTCTCGCTGCTTCTGCGCGCCAACGGCCTCGACCCCGGCCTCGCGGTGGTGAAAAACCAGATCGGCGTGCTCGTCGCCGAGCAGGGGCGCGTGATCGATGCGTTCAACTATTTCCTCGCCGCCAGCGACCTCGAGCCCACCACGGCGCTTTATCATTTCCAGATCGGCCTCGTGATCGACGAAGGCCGCGACGTGTTTCTCAAAAGCAACGCGTGGAAACGCGCGGCGCTCGACAAGTCGATGCTCGCCGCGTTCTCGCGCGCGGTGGCGCTCGCGCCCGAGCGCACCGATTTCGCCTACCGCGCCGCCGAGGCCTATTACAGCCTGGAGGAGCCGCGCTGGGAGGAGGCCGCCCTCGTCTGGTCGGCGCTGGAGGAGCGGCTCACCGGCAAGATCGAGGCCCAGGCGGTACGGCTCCACCTGGCGCGCGTGCGCTGGAAACAGGGTCTCGCGGGCGATGCGCGCGAGCTGCTCGCCACGGTCGACGAGCCCACGCTCGCCACCCAGAGGGCGAAGCTCGCGGCCGAGTTCGACGCCGAGGACGCGGCGGAGGCGCGCGCCGACGCCGCCCCCGCCGCGCGGAAATAAAACTGGCGGGCCGTTCCCGTCGCCCCACCTTACGCTCTTTTCGTCATGTCGTTTTTCCGCAGTCTCGAACGCCGTCTTCAACCGCTCGCCGTGCCGCACGTGATCCTGGCGATCGTGGCGGGCCAGACGTTCTTCTACCTGGCGATCATGATCGGGCAGGTGGATCCCTCGCGCCTCTGGCTGGCGTGGGCGCTGGTGGCGGAGGGAGAGTTGTGGCGGTTGGCGAGCTTCACCCTGGTGCCGCCGAACGCGAAATGGTACTTCATCGCGTTCGCGCTTTACGTGCTCTATTTCCTGGGCTCGGCGCTGGAGCAGGAGTGGGGCACCCTGCGGCTGAATCTGTTTCTGCTCACGGGCTGGGCGCTCACCGTGGCGGTGTCGAGCCTGGTGCCGTCGTCGGTGGTGGGGAACGGCTTTATCGGCGGCTCGGTCTTCCTCGCCTTCGCGTATCTGAATCCCAACTACACCTTCTACATTTTCTTCATCCTGCCGGTGAAGGTGAAGTGGCTCGCCCTGCTCACGTGGCTCTATTTCGGCTACGTGTGCGTGGTCGGCGGCGCGGCGGATCGCCTGCTGGCGCTGGCGTCGGCGGGCAACTTCCTGGCGTTTTTCGGCGCTAGTATCGTCCGCGATCTAAAGTCGGGCAAGCGCCACATGGATGGTCAGATGCGCCGGCGCTCGGTCGAGAAGGAGGCCGCGGGGGCGGGGCCGCGCCACCGCTGCGTGGTCTGCGCGAAAAACAGCGAGACGCACCCGCACGAGGATTTCCGCTACTGCTCGAAATGCGACGGCGACCAGTGCTACTGCTCCGAGCATCTGCGCGACCACGCGCACATCGAGGAAACGCGCTGAGGCGGGCCGCCCTTGATGAAAAAAATCGCCGCGTACGCTCTCCCGCCGACCTCGCAACTGGTCACGCTCGACGCGTGGCTGGAGTTTGCCGAGCAGGTTTACGGCGAAGCTAAACTCGCGCTCGGCCAGACCACGGACAACGCGCATGACGAGGCGCTTTACCTCTTTCTCCGCACGCTCGACTGGCCGCTCGAAAGCGGCTCCGAGGTGTTGGAAAAACCGATCGCGCCCGCGCAACGCATCGCGCTGCGCGAGGTGTTGCATGCCCGCGCGGCGAAGCGCAGCCCGGCGGCCTACCTGACGAAGGAGGCGTGGCTGGGCGGGCTGCGGTTTTACGTGGATGAGCGCGTGATCATCCCGCGCAGTTACTTCGTGGAGCTCATCCCGAGCCTGGCGGGGTTGTTGCCGCCGGGCACGACGGTGCGCCGCGCGGCGGATGTGTGTACGGGCTCGGGTTGTCTCGCCATTTTGCTCGCGCGGCAGTTTCCGAAGGCGACGGTGGACGGCCTCGATCTCTCGCCCCAGGCGCTCGCGGTGGCGGCGATCAACGTAAAGGCCCACGCCGCCGCCGGGGGCAAACGTGTGCGGTTGCACGCCAGCGATGTTTTCGACGCGGTGCCGCCGCCGGCGGGCGGCTATGATCTGATCGTGAGCAACCCGCCTTACGAGCCCAGCGCGCGCGTGGATAAGCAGGATCCGGAGTTCGCCGCCGAGCCGCGGCTCGCCCACGACGGCGGCCCCGACGGTCTGGTGATCGTGCGCAAGCTCCTGCGCCAGGCGGGCGGGCGTCTCGCGCCGCACGGCGTGGTGGCGGTGGAGGTAGGCGGGCTGCGCAAGGCGGTGAATCGCGAGTTCGCCGCGCTCGCGCCCGAGTGGCTGGAGACCGGGGACGGCAGCAACTGCGTCTTCGTGGTGCGCGCGGCGCGGCTGCGCGGGTGGGCGAGGTAGGGTGGGGTTCGCCCGGCGGGGTGGGTGCCAGTGTGGGGCGGGATCGCCGTATGCCGCCGGGTTTGAGGATCATCACGGGGTGACGGGCGGGGGGGGTGACGGACGGCGGGGTGCGGCGACCCCGCCCTACAACGGGGGCGCGGTTAGCGGGCGAGTTGGTAGAGGGCGTAGCCGGCCAGGAGATTGGGCGCGAAGGGGCAGGGGGTTTTCCAGTCGCCGCGCAGGTGTGCGCGGCGTGCGACGCGGTAGCCGGCGCCGGCGGCGAAAGCCTCGAAATCGGCGATGGTGGCGGGGTTGGCCGGGCGGCTCTGGTGCCAGGGGTGCGGATACACCGGGTTGCGGGGTTTGCGGCCGAGCGCGAACGCGTCGTATCGGTTTTTCCAATACCCGTGGTTGGCGAAGCCGACCGTGGCGGCGCGGCCCACGCGCAGGGCCTCGGCGATGACGGCGGCGGGATCGGGCACCTCCTCCAGCGTGCGCGAGCAGACCACGTGGTCGAAATGCCCGTCGGGCAGGGCGCGCATGTAGCCGAGCATGTCGCCCTGGTAGGCGGAGAGCCCGCGGCGCACGCACGAGGTGATTTTCTCGAAATCGAGATCGACGCCATAGGCGCGGGCCTTGCGCGTCTGGGCGAGAAATTCTAGCAGGACGCCGCGCCCGCAGCCGAGGTCGAGCACGCGCGCGCCGGGCTCGATCCAGTCGGCGAGGATCTGCATGTCGATGGTACGTCTGACGGCGGCGGGAGGCATGGCGCGGCAACGAATGACCAAGGACCCAGGACCAAGGCAAGGTCGTGCGCGCGTCGCGGGGATTGGCGGGTGTTTCAGGAAGTGATGTCAGCGGATCGATGGGGGCATGGGCGTCACGCCCAGGGGATCGGCGGCGAACGGGCAGGATGCCCCTTCGCTCACGGGCGGTACGCCCGTGCCACGTCGGAGGAACTGCCCGGAGATCGCTTTCCGTTATCCCCGTGATCGATTTTCGTGGCTGGATCGGCGGAGGCGAAAGTGGTCGGGGTGGCGAGATTCGAACTCGCGGCCTCTACGACCCGAACGTAGCGCTCTACCAGGCTAAGCTACACCCCGATTACGGTCAGAAGAAAGGGGGAGGAAGGCGCTCGGCGGGAGTCGTCGCAAGCGGATTTTTGGCGCGGCTCCGGTCCGGCCCGAACCGGCGGGTGGGCGGCGGCGCGACGCCTCAGGCGCGCACGCCCGCGAAGGGGTTGTTCACGCGTTCGTGGGCGATGGTGGTGAGCGGGCCGTGACCGGGGGCGATGACGGTGGCGGGCGGCAGGCCGTCGAGCACGCGCGCCACCTGCGCGCGCAGGCGGCGGCGGCAGAAATACCCGCCGCCCACCGAGCCGGCGAAGATGAGATCGCCGCCGATCAGGAGCGGCGTGGCCTGGGGGGCGCCGGGGGCGCGCACGAGGTAGGCGTTGTGGGCCTCGGCGTGGCCGGGGGTGGCTAGCGTCTCGATGGTGTAGCCGGCGCACTCCATGCGCGCGCCGTCGGAGAGGCCGGCCGCGCCCGGCAGGCGCACGCCGACGGGGGTGAAGACCGGGGCGGGGCCGAAGAGCCGCTGCACCTCGGCGAGCCCGCCGGTGTGCTCGGTCTCGACGTGGGTGAGGAAGATGGCGGCGACTTTGGTGACGCCGGCCGGCCACATGCGGCGCAGGCGGGCGGGGTCGGGGCCGGTGTCGAAGAGCACGCCGGTGCCGTTGCGGCAATCGTTGACCAGGTAGGCGTTGGCCGTGCCCAGGCCGTGGGGCGAGCGCAGGGCGTGCAGGCAGAAGGGCAGGCCCTTGATCGCGGGCAGCGGGTAGGGGCCGGCGGCGAGGGCGCGCAGGCCGGGGGCGTTGAGCGCGAGGGCGGCGGCGAGGCGATCCAGCTCGTCGGGGGTGAAATCGTAGCGGTAGTCGATGGCGTCGCGGATGCGCTCCGCTTCCACACCCGCGCGGTGGGCGAGCACCTCGGGCGTGAGGTCGGCGTGGCAGAGCGCTTTTTCCAGGACGTCGCCCAGCTCGTCCTCCAGCGGTGCGTGTTCGATGACCATGGCGCGAAGGTGACCGCGCCTCGCGCCGGGCTCAAACTTTGGTTTGGATTTCGCGGGGCGGAGGCGGCAGTTTGCGCGCCTCATGGACGCTTCCCAACAAGAGATCCTCGATATTTTCACGCGCACGCGCGCCTTGCTGCGCGGGCACTTCGTGCTGCGCTCGGGGCTGCACAGCGGCCACTATTTCCAGTGCGCGCAGGTGTGCCAGGACATGGGCGCGGTGACGCGGCTGGCGGAGCTCTTGCTCGCGAAACTGCGCGGTCTGGGCGGGATGGACTTCACCACCGTGCTCGCGCCCGCGATGGGCGGTTTGGTGATCGGTCAGGAAGTGGCACGACAGGCGGGGGCGCGTTATATTTTTGCGGAAAAAGAGAACGACCGCCTGGTGTTGCGGCGAGGGTTTAAATTCGCCCCCGGCGAGCGCGTGCTGGTGGTGGAGGACGTGGTGACGCGCGGCGGGCGCGTTTTGGAGAGCCTCGACATCGTGCGGCAGGGCGGCGGCCACGCGGTGGCGGTGGCGATGCTGGTGGACCGCAGCGCGGGGGCGCTGCGTTTCGAGGTGCCGGCGGTATCGTTGCTGGAGTTGAGTTTCCCCATCTACGCGGCCGACCAGATGCCGGCGGAGCTGGCGGCGCTGCCGGTGGAGAAGCCGGGTAGCTGAACGACGTGACGCGCTACCAGGCTGCGCGAGGCGGCGGGTGGGATCGCGTTGGTTTTAATTCTGCCCGTCCGCTCCAAATCGCGCCCGCGTTTATAGGTCACCCAAATCGGGGGCCGGGGTCGGAGTGGACGCAATGATGAACAACCCTAGTCCGGCCCCGAACGTTAACCCTAAACTCATCCTACGCGGCATCCATATCAGCCTCACCGACGCCATGCGCCTGTTGCTGACGGATAAAGCCGAGCGCCTGTTTCGCCACGAGCCGCGCATCGACCGCATCCGGATCGATATCGACCACGACGCTACACGCGGCCGCGAAGTGTTTGTCGCCAAGGGGCACATCGAAATCGGAGGGCCCGATCTGGTCGCCACCGTGACGTCGGACGACGCATACAAGGCCGCCGATCTGCTGATCCAGAAACTCGACCGTATGGTGGCGCGCCGCACCAGCGTGTTTAAGGCGCGTCGCCACCGCGAAGATCGCGTCGTCGAGCCGGCGAGTTAAGAGGCGGACGCCGCAGGCCGGACGCCGAGTGTCGCGCGCCCGCCGAAGCGGTTTTGGCGCTCTTTTCGGACCCGCCGCGATGGCGGGTCTTTTTTTCGACGGTGTCGGGGGCGGTCTGCGACGAAATACGCAAACGGGTGGTTTTTGCTCGGCTCGCGCCGGGCGTGGCGTTTTTTTTACCGGCTGTGGTATCCCTTAAAATCCTCTTCGTTTCGCCCGAGGTTGAACCGTTTGTAAAAGTGGGTGGCCTGGCCGACATGGTCGGTTCCCTGCCCAAGGCGCTGGCCGCGCTGGGTCATGATGTGCGTGTGGTGTGCCCCGCCTACGGCAGTATGCGGCTGGGCGCGGGATGGCACGCGCTCCCCGAGCCGCTGGGGGTGGATGTCGGGACCTCGGCGCACTGGGCGCGCACGTGGGAGACGGTTTTGCCCGGCTCGACCGTGCCGGTCTACGCGTTGGAGCATGAAGGGTTTTTCGGTCGGCCCGAGGTCTACGCCGGGCCGGGGGGCGACCACCCGGACAACGATTTGCGCTTCGCTTTCCTTTGTCGCGGCGCGCTCAACCTGTGTTTGCAGCTCGGCTGGATCCCGGACGTGGCGCACGGGCACGACTGGACGACGGGATTGCTGCCGGTGTTGCTCAACACCACGTTGCGGCGCACCCCGCTGGGGCGCACGGCCTCGGTGTTCACGATCCACAACCTTGAACATCAGGGCCACGTGAACCGCCGCGTGCTCGACTTCGCTCACATCCCGCCCGGCGAGTTTCGTAACGATAGCACGGCCAGCGGCGAGCAAGTTAACTTGTTGAAGGCGGGGCTCTACCACGCGACGAAGCTGAGCACGGTCAGCCCCACCTACGCGGAGGAGATAAAGCTGCCGGGCGGCGGCTGGGGCTTGGACGGGGTGTTGCGTTTCCGGTCGGGCGATTTGGTGGGCATCCTCAATGGCATCGACGCGGCGGCGTGGAATCCGGCGATGGATAAAAACATCCCGCGTTTCTACGATCAGCGTTCCGTCGGGGCGGGCAAGGCCGCCGCCAAGCGCGCCTTGCAGGAGCGCCTCGGGCTCGATCCGGATCCGCACATCGCGCTCTACGGCGTGGTGTCGCGCTTCGCCGCGCAAAAGGGCCTCGACCTGATCGCGGAGGCCCTGCCCCACATCGTCTCGCGCATGCATGTGCAGTTCGCGTTTCTAGGCGCCGGCGATCCGGGGCTGGAGCAAACCTTTCGTTGGGCGGGCGAGGCGTTTCCGGGGCGCGTGGGTTTGCATGTGGGCTATGACAACGCCCTCGCCCACCTCATCCAGGCGGGGGCGGATTTGTTCCTTATGCCGAGCCGCGCCGAGCCCTGCGGGCTCACCCAGATGTATGCGATGCGCTACGGCACGCCGCCGGTGGTGCGCTCGACCGGCGGCCTGATCGACACGGTGGAGCAGTACGAGGAAGGCACGGGCGCGGGCACTGGATTCCGCTTCGAGGACGACACCGCGCCCGCGCTTTACAACACCGTGGGCTGGGCCTGCGCGACCTACTATGATCGCCCGGAGGAGTTTCAGGCGATGCGCCTGCGCGGCATGGACCGCGACTTCGCCTGGGGTGCGAGCGCGAGGCAATACGAGCAGCTCTACGGCTGGGCCGTGAAGGCCCGGCGCACGGAGGGCTGATGGCGCGCGCAGGGCCGAGGGTGGGGGGCGCGGGGCGCGGCGGTTAGGCGGGGTTTGGGTGTAGGGCGGGGTCGCCGCCCCCCGCCGTTCGGCAGCCAAACCCTCAAACACGGCGGGGTACGGCGCCCCCCCCCTACACGGACAGCCTAGCGATACTCCTCGCCGGTTAAGGCGTTGATGATCTTGAAGTTCTCCACGTGGTAGCTCGGGTCGGCGCGGAAGGCCAACTTCACCCCGTATTCGCGCTCCATGCGCACGAGCAGGTTGGCGTCTTCGCTGCGCAGGCGCTCGAGGATGCCGGGGTGGACCATCACGCGCAGGTTGTACTCTTTGCCGTCCTGGCGGGCGACGAGGCGGCGGATGATGGCGCTGAGCTTGCGCTGCAACTCGACCGACATGGTCGTGGCGCTCTTCACGATGCCGCGACCGCGGCAATACGGGCAGTCCACGTAAAGGTTGCTCGTGAGCGACTCGCTCTGGCGCTGGCGCGTCATCTGGAGGATGCCGAGCTGCGAAATGGGCAGGATGTGGTTCTTGGCCTTATCCTCGACCATGGCCTCGCAGAGCTTTTCGTAAACGCCGTTGCGGTGGCGGCGCTCCTTCATGTCGATGAAGTCGATGATGATCAGGCCGCCGAGATTGCGCAGACGGATCTGGCGGGCGGCCTCGACGGCGGCCTCCAGGTTTACGGCATAGATGACATTTTTCTCGTCGCTTGATTTATTTTTGTGCGAGCCGGTGTTCACATCGATGGCGATTAGGGCCTCGGTCTCGTCGATGACGATTTCGCCGCCGGAGGGCAGGCCGACCTTGCGCTGGTAGGTTTGCTCGATCTGGCGCTCGATATTGAAGCGCTCAAAGATGGGGATGCTGTTCTGGTAGAGGGCGATCTTGCCCTTGGAGCGTTGGCTGATCTGGACGACCGAGGCTTGGCAACGCGCATGGTCGTCGGCGTTGTCGATGAGCACGCGGTCCACGTCCTCGGTGAGGAAATCGCGCACGGTGCGCCCGACGATATCGGGCTCCTGGTAGAGCGAGAGCGGGGCGCGCTGGGTGGTGAGCTTGGTCTGGATATCGGCCCAGGTCTTGAGCAACAAGTGCAAGTCGCGCACGAAGTAGTGCGATTTTTTACCTTCGCCGGCGGTGCGCACGATCACACCCATGCCCTCGGGGATGGTGATCTCGTTGACGAGCTGGCGCAGGCGGGCGCGCTCCTTGGGATCCTCGATTTTGCGCGAAATGCCGCAGGAGTCGCTGAACGGCGTAAGCACCAGGTAGCGACCGGGTAAGGAGAGATTGGTCGTGGTGCGCGGTCCTTTGGTGCCGATGGGACCTTTGGTCACTTGGATGACGATCTCGGAGCCGGGCGGATAGAGCTGGGGGATGTCCTTTATGGTCGGCTCCTGGCCGGCGGGCAGGGCGTTCTTTTTCTTGTTCTGGCGCACGACCTCGACCGACGAATCGGCGGCGGCGGGCAGCATGTCCCAGTAGTGGAGGAAGGCGTTTTTGGAGTAGCCGATGTCGACGAAGGCGGCTTTGAGGCCGGGGTCGAGGTTCTTGACCCGGCCCTTGAAGATGCCGCCGACCATGCGATCAGCGTCGTGGCGCTCGATCTCGAATTTCTCGAGCACGCCGTCGACGAGCAGCGCGACGCGTTTTTCCAGCGGCTCGCTGTTTATGATGAGTTCGCGGAAGGAGGTTTTCTCCTTTTGGAAGACGGCGAGGATTTTCTGGAGCAGCGGGCGCTGGCGGGAGCGTTCGTGCGCGCCGGATTTCAGCTCGGCGCGGTCGACCGGCTCGGCGTCGGGTTCGGCGGGCGGGTGGGCGAGCTCTTCGTCAATCGCTTGCTGGGCGGCGGCCTGGGGGTCGGCGGGCGGGGCGTCG
>JBBRHC010000059.1:0-14200 GCA_038223295.1 Opitutales bacterium | reverse complement strand
TCCGTGTCACCGGCCCGCTCGATCTCTCCAGCTACGGAGGCGTGCTGCGCCCGCAGGCCGGCGGCCAGCTCCGCCTCGAAAACAACACCTTTTCTTTCCCGTTCTCACCTAAGCTCTCGTCGTCCGGCGCCACCCTCGTGCTCGATGCCGCCACCCTCGACCTCGCTGGCCGGACCCTCGATCCCGCCGGCTTGAACACCTCCGTCCGCCTCGAAAACAACAGCGTGCTTAACAACGGCAGCCTGCTTGCCGGCTCCGGCCCCGGCGGCACACCCGCAGGCACCTTCCACATCGAGCAGGGTCGCCTGCGCAACCTCACCTTCGATGGCGCGTTCACCGTCGGCCGGTCGGTCACCCTGGAAAACGCCACCCCGACTGGTCAGGTCACCGGCTTCTCCGGGCAGGACTACTCCGTGATTTTCGCCTCCCCGCTCGACCTTGCCGGCACCCCGCTTCGATTGCTCAGCACGGGCACGGTCTCGTTAAACACGTCATCTGGCGGCGGCACCCTGCCCACCGGCGGCCCGCTCGTCGCCGACCGCCTCCGACTCGTGGGCAACCTCAGCGGACTCGACGCCGATAGCCTGCTCGCCGCCGGCCCCTCCGGTGCCCTTCACCTCATCCTCGGCCAGGCGTTCTTCACCTCCACCATCGCCGGGCCGCCCTACGAATCCTTCTCGTTTGTCAACCGAGCGACCGTGACCGGCGACCTGCGCCTGGACTACGCGCGGCCCGACACCGCTCCGTGGCTGCCGAACGCCGTCACGGTGAATCTTTTCGCGGCCACTGCCCTCTCGGTGGACGGCCATCTCACCACGCTTCCGCACGTCCGCATCGCGCCCGCGTCCGGGCAGTTTGCCACGTCACATCCCGTCAATGGCCAGCAGTTTCTCCCTTCCGCCATCACCGCCCGCGCCTTCAGTTTCGAGAGCGGCGACCTCTCCGGTCTGCACCTGCGGCCCTTCGACCCTGCCGCGCCTGCCACTGTTAATCTCCGCCCTTACGAAACCGATACCCTGGCCGCGGCCGACACCATCACCTGGCTCACCGGCGGCAAGTTTGTCGTCAACGACGCCTCCTTTACCTTCGATCCGGCCGATGCTTCGCGCACACCCTGGACCACCGCCCTTGTCGCGCCTCCCGGCACCGGCATCTCCTCGCCCGGCCGCGTCGAGTCCGATGGCACCCTGGTCTTCTCCGGCCTCGCCGTCGCCGGCTACGTCTCCGAGTCCGTCACGTCTTCCGGTCAGGGCTACCTGCCCCGCACCCTGCCCGCCGCCTTCCAGCTCGGCACGATCAGCGTCCTGCACCTCACGCTGCGCGAGGGCACGCAGGCGCACACCCGCTACGAGAGTTTCCAGCAGCAGGCCTTCGACAACACCGGCAATTCCCTCGGCATGGAACACGTCCGCCTCTGGACCCTCGCGCCCAACCTCGTCGCCACCGGCGATCCCTCGCTCGGCACCCTCGGCGAACTCCGCCTCGAGACCGGCCGCTACGCCCTCGAGCCTACCTGGACCTACGGGCGTCTCATTGTCGGCGAAGGTGCCACCCTCACCCGCCGCTCGCTCGTCGCCAGTACGCCCCCGGCGCCGATCAGCTTTATCGGCGACTCGCTTTCCGCCGACCCCGACCTCACTCCGCTGCCCGATACCGCCGCCGAACTCGAAGTCCGCGCACCCTCTCTCCTCGGCGGCCTCGATCCGGGCCATGCCCTGGTCTTCGACGGCGGCCGCCTCGCGGGCATGACACTGCGCAGCTTCCCCGAATATTTCAGCCCCAACACCCGCTCCGGGGCCCACGTCTCGACGCGCGCCACCTTCGCCGCCGACAGCCAGCTCATCGGCACCCTCGACCACGCCACGGGGGCCATCACCCGCTTCGAGGGCGGCTACCGCTTCGCCCTCGGCGCGATTGATGCCGTCAGCCAGCAATACGAGCCGCAGCTCCTCCGCCCGTCCCCTGACCTCGCCGCCGCCAACCGCCGCTTCGGCCTCGAGATCGCCGCCACGCCCGCCGCCGCCGCCGTGGTCGCTCCTGCGCCCGCGGCCTTCGATGAGGGTGTGCACCTCCAAGGTGACGTTACGATCACCGGCGTGGCCGATGCCAGCGGCGCCAATCCGCGCGCCCGGCTCCTGCTCGAAGGCAACCTCCCGCAGTTCCAGAACGTATCGAACCTTCTCCACTTCGACGGCGATCTCACCTTTGCCGGCCCGCTCGACGTCGTCGTCGACGGCCGCCTCAGCTCGAACGGCCGCACCACCTTCGCGCCCGGCGTAAACCTCTCCGGCACCGGCCTCGCCGAGTCCGCCGGCGGCTTTTTTCTCAACGGTCAGACGCTCCCCGGCAACTCGCCCGGAGCGTTGGTCCTCCAGGGGGACGTGACGTTTGGCCCCACCCACAACCTCGTGCTCGAAATCGGCTACGCGTGGTTTGCCAGCGACAAGCTTTTCGTCAGCGGCCAACTCTCCCTCGACGGTTCGCTCACCCTCGTTTTCACCGACGGATTCAACCCGCTGGCCCCCGGCTCCGACTGGCCCGGCGACATCACCGGCCAGCTCCTCAATGCCACGAGCTTCAGCGGCTCCTTCACCTCCTTCGATATACAAGGCATCGCCCCGGCCCTCTTCAACGAAGCCCAATTCGCGCGCATCATGCCCGCCGGCCTCTTCGCTGCCATCCCCGAGCCCTCGACTTGGGCCCTCTTCGCCGGCACCGCCTCCCTCGGGCTCGCCCTGCTTCGCCGCCGGCGCTGACGGCGCGCGCCTCACGGGATCGCTTCCCCCCGCGTGCACAGCCCGGCGGGCTTTCGGGGGCGTCACCGCCCCGTATTCAAAAAAATAGGTGGCTCGATCTCCGGCAATCCTTTGGCGTGGGTGACAGATGCATTCTAATATTAAAAAACAACGAAAGGTTCGTATAATTTTCAGCGTTTCAACGGATTCTTAGATACAGAGTACACGGAGCTCCGACCCAGAGAACAGTGAGCCAATCAAAGTACAAAGTCCGGACTGTCCTCGCGCTGAACTCTGTGTCTGGGCTCCGCCTCGGATCTGTGACCAGATCCGGAGAATGACACGTCACAGACACATACTAGTTCTTGACTGAGTCCAGAACACCAGAGACCTTCCAGCCCTCGTGGATCCTCTGCAACTGCTTCGACAAAATGGCATTCCCGTCACCGCCCAGCGTCTGGCGGTTTTGGGGGCCGTTTCGCGCCGAGCCCACGGCACCGTGGATGCCATCACGGCGGATGTCCGCGATGCCATCGGGTCCATTTCGCGCCAGGCGGTCTATGATGCGCTCGGAATGCTCGTCAAAAAAAACCTCCTTCGCCGCATCCAGCCCGCTGGCTCGCCTACCCTTTACGAAAGTCGCATCGGCGACAATCACCACCACCTGATCTGCCGCGCCTGCGGAAAAACCGTCGATATCGACTGCGCGATCGGCCACGCCCCGTGCCTGATCCCGATGCATGATCACGGCTTTGAGATCGACGAGGCGGAAGTCGTTTATTGGGGCAAATGTCCCGATTGCCGCGCCGCGCCGCCCGACCTATCGTAACGCTCGCTCCGGAACTGTCTTTCCCCCTTTCCGACTTATCCTCCCTTCCAAAAACCCATGTCAAATACATCCGCAAACCCATCCGCGCCAGGAAAATGCCCTTTTAATCACGGCGCCACCGCTCCCGCGACCGCCCCCGGCAACCACGCCGGCGGCGGCGGCACGACAAATCAGGATTGGTGGCCGAATCGCCTGAAAGTCGAACTCCTGCACCAGCATTCGTCGAAATCCGATCCGATGGGAGGCGGTTTCAACTACGCGGAAGCGTTTAAAAACCTCGACCTCGCATCCCTCAAGGCCGACCTCGCCACCTTGATGACCGACTCGCAGGACTGGTGGCCCGCCGACTTCGGCCATTACGGTCCCCTTTTCGTTCGTATGGCGTGGCATAGCGCGGGAACCTACCGCATCGGCGACGGCCGCGGCGGCGGAGGCCGGGGCCAGCAGCGATTTGCCCCCCTTAATAGCTGGCCGGACAACGTCAGCCTCGACAAAGCCCGCCGCCTCCTCTGGCCGATCAAGCAGAAGTATGGCCGCCAAATCTCCTGGGCCGACCTCTTCATCCTCACCGGCAACATCGCATTGGAGACCATGGGGTTCAAAACCTTCGGTTTCGCCGGTGGCCGCGAAGACACTTGGGAGCCGGATCAAGACGTTTACTGGGGCAAGGAAACCACCTGGCTCGGCGGCGACATCCGCTATGCGCACGGTTCGCCGGGCGTGGCCGATGCGGGCGGCGTGCTCGTTTCCGATGACACCGCCGACGGCCAAATCCACAGTCGCAATCTGGAGAACCCGTTGGCCGCCGTGCAGATGGGTCTTATTTATGTCAACCCCGAGGGGCCCGACGGCAATCCCGATCCACTCCTTTCCGCGAAGGATATTCGCGAGACCTTCGCCCGCATGGCCATGAACGACGAAGAAACCGTCGCCCTCATCGCCGGTGGTCACACCTTCGGCAAAACCCACGGCGCCGCCGACTCCGCCCACGTCGCGAAAGCGCCGGAAGCGACCGACCTGGAAACGCAAGGCTTTGGCTGGAAAAACAGCTACGGCACCGGCATCGGCGGCGACACCATCACCAGCGGCCTCGAGGTCACCTGGACCAGCACGCCCACCCAATGGAGCAACGGCTATTTCCAGAACCTCTTCGGCTACGAATGGGAACTCACCAAGAGCCCGGCCGGCGCCCATCAATGGAGGCCGAAGGACGGTGCCGGCGAGGGCACCGTCCCTCACGCCCACGACCCCTCCAAACGTACCGCCCCCTCGATGCTCACCACCGACATCGCCCTGCGGATGGACCCGGCCTACGAGAAAGTATCCCGCCACTTCTTCGAAAACCCCGCCGCCTTCGCCGACGCCTTTGCCCGCGCCTGGTTCAAGCTCACCCACCGCGACATGGGGCCGCGCGCCCGCTACCTCGGGGCGGACGTTCCCGCCGAGGAACTTATCTGGCAGGACCCCATTCCCGCCGTCGATCATCCCCTCATCGGTGCCGATGACATCGCCGCGCTAAAAACCCAAATCCTCGCCTCCGGCCTCACCGTATCCCAGCTCGTCTCCACCGCTTGGGCCTCCGCGTCCACCTTCCGCGGCTCGGACAAACGCGGCGGCGCGAACGGTGCCCGCCTCCGCCTCGCCCCGCAAAAAGACTGGGTCGCGAATCAACCCGAACGCCTGGCCAACGTCCTCGGTATCCTCGAAGCCATCCAGACCGACTTCAACCGCACCGCGACCGCCGGGAAAAAAGTCTCCCTCGCCGACCTCATCGTCCTCGGCGGTTCCGCCGGCATCGAAAAAGCCGCGAAAGCCGCCGGGCACGCGGTGGTCGTCCCCTTCTCCCCCGGGCGCATGGATGCCTCGGCGGCGCAGACCGACGTCGATTCCTTCGCCGCCCTCGAACCCATCGCCGACGGCTTCCGCAACTTCCTCAAAGGCAGATACACCGTCGCCGCCGAAGCCCTGCTCATCGACAAAGCGCAGTTGCTCACCCTCACCGCGCCCGAAATGACCGTCCTCGTCGGCGGTCTGCGTGTCCTCGGCACCAACGTTGGCGGCACCCGGTACGGCGTCCTCACCCAACGTCCCGAGACGCTTACCAACGATTTCTTCGTGAACCTGCTCGACATGGCCACGGAATGGAAATCGGTCACGCGCGATCAATCCGAGTTCGAGGGTCGTGATCGGAAAACCGGCCAACCCAAATGGACCGGCACCCGTTTCGACCTCGTCTTCGGTTCCAACTCCATCCTCCGCGCCCTCGCCGAGGTTTACGCCTGCGCCGACAGCGCGCCGAAGTTTGTACAAGATTTCGTCTCCGCCTGGACCAAAGTCATGAACCTCGACCGTTTCGACCTCGCCACCCCGTGATCCGTCCTTAATCCCCTGTTCCGCGGATTCACCCGGATTTTGTATTAATCACCATCAGGCACCTCTCGGCTAAGGCAGCCTCCTATCCGCCATCCCCGGCGGTCCGATGGGATTGCCCGCCTCGGCGACATCATCAGCAAACGCCGACCGCCAACATCGCCATCCCTCGCCAGATCGCGATATGCATCGTGCGCGACTTCAGCCCTGCATTCTCGTTTCTGGAGATCGGCGAAACCTTCGTCGGGCGCGATCAAGGCTCCGTCATCCACGCCTGAAAATCGGTGGACAACATGATCCGGAACGTCGCCCACATGAAGGGCCGGATCGAGTTCCTCCGCACCGCCCTCACCCGCTGAGCCGATCCTTGTCCTCGAGACAATTTCGGTCCGGGGAAAACTGATGCATATATCTCGTATTTATTTTAAAAATCAAACGCTTGCATAGGCGGACCGGTCGTGCCCACCGCCGCGCCCCGATCTTTCCACCACCGCCCGCGCGAGACAGACGACAGCCTGCACGAACTTCGCTCCCTGTCTTCCCAGACCCCGCTTGACGAAGCCGCGGCAGATGCACCGCCGTAGGCTATTGGCATGCCCGGCGATGTAGCGTTTGAGCTGGTCGGCTCGCGACGTCCTATCATTTTTAAGCCGTCCCCTATTTTGCCTCAGACTGGCCGCGGTTTTATTTAACCCGAAATCCGGAGTGGGAGCCGATGAGATGGCGCAAGAAGCTGGATCAGATGGTCGTTCGTGAATCCCGAGGTGCACTGAATAGTGCATTGAGCGGGTGAACAAACGAGCAGATGCCCAGCAGATTGCGTTAGATCGCGGCGATCCACTTCAGATTTCGGGTTTAATGCGCAATACCGCGATGGACCCCCTCATGGCCTGCCATCCGGCGCCTGCGGTTTCACCGCCGGTTCCACGGCATTTTGGCGATTAGGAGGCCCATGCCACAGAAATCCGTTACGCCGGCAAACACCAGTCCGGCGCCCACGAAACCCGATAGCCACACGAAATTCGGATGCACGAACCAAGCCAGTAGTGTTCCCGCAAATACAATCGTTCCCGCCGCGATGCGCACTTGTCTCTCCAAGCTCATCCCCTGCGATTCGCCGCGCGTCACCGGCAACCCCGCTTCGATCCACCCCAGCGTGCCTCCCGTCACCACGACGGGCCGCGCATAACCGCACGCCAGCAGCTTCTCCGCTGCCCTGGTCGCACGTTGTCCGCTCCGGCATAGCAAATACACCGCCCTACCGCTCTCTACGCACCCCGCCGCCGCCAGCGTTTCCTTCGTCACGCGGTCGAGGGGGATGTTGACCGCCGACGGTGCATGCACCTCGGCATATTCGACCGGCGTGCGCACATCGATGACAGCGGAGGCCTCGCCCGCCAATAAACGTTTTTGAAGCTGTGAAGGCGAAAGGTAATCAACACTCATGCATTCGATATACCTCGATTGTGTCGAGATTCAATAACTCCCGTAGTCTTTAAATCGACCTTATGACCACGGTAAGAAACGATGCTTACGTTGTTTGGAAAAATTTTACACGAGCGAATACGCGCTCCTCGCCTTTATTAAGAACTACGTCGGAGGGGTGGGGCTGACTCCACCCTGCACCCAGAAAACGTCCGGAATTATGGTATATGTTTATTTCTACCTTGGTAACATGGGTTTAAATTCAGGCCTTGGTCGGAGCCCTGGCCGCAAAAAAGGCGCAAAAGACGCAAAACCAAGCCTTTTTTTACGATTTCCGCGCTTTTGGCGGCCATGCAAGCATTTTTAGCAAAGTAGAATTGAGCGAGTACCGGGAGATCGAAACTGGTCTGCACACGCCCCTCCCGAGGTCTTCCGAGCGTCCGGCTATTACGCGGTGGAGCCGCCGCGTGTCCGGTGATATCGCCGACGGCTGCGGAACTCGCCTCCACGTCCACACCCTGACCGGCTGCGGTGCACCCCCTATAAGCACGGCCGCTCCCGGCCTTCGCTTGGAATTATCTCCCTTCTCTCCAATCGCCCGTGCTTCGATTCCTCGCTAAGCTACGCCCTTCGCCACCTCAAAAAATCATGAATACCATATTCCAACTCGCGCCGCGCTCCCGCCGTCACGATATCGACAAGGCCCTCGCTTTCGCCATGGCGCCCGCCGCGCCCACCTTCGCCGGCATCTACTTTTTCGCCGACCAGCTGCCGCTGGCCATTATCGTTACCAGCGTGTGCTTCGTCGGCACTTTCATCTGCACGCTTACGCTCGCCAGCACGCCCCTGGGACGCATCGAAATCACACCCGACGCCCTCCTGCTACACAGCGGCTGCCTTCACGCCCACGTTCCCCTCGCCAGCCTCGACCTCTCCGCCGCCCGCCCCGGTGCCGATCCCGCACCCAGCCTGCGACTCGATACCCGCACCACCCACGCCGTCACTATACCCGCCCGCTCCGGCCCTCCGCTCGTGATCACCCCCTTGGATCGTGACGCCTTTCTCCGCACCGTCCGCTCCCTCGCCACATCCACATGAAAACCTCCCTCTTCGTCCGCTCCGCGATCCTCGGCCTCGCCCTCGCCACCCTTCCCTTCGCCGGTCGCGCTGCCCCGTGCTGCACGGCCTGCCTCGCGCCAAAGGCGCCCGCCGACGAACCCGCCGCCGCCGCTCCCGCTTCCGAACCCGGGCACCCGTTGCGCGGGGTCATCGTTGAAATCCTGCCCGACAAACAAGCCCTCCTCGTTAATCACGAAGAGATCCCCGACGTCATGCGCGCCATGACCATGCTTCTCAAGGTGGATGCCCCTACGCTCGCCGCCGCGAAAAAGGGCCAATCCATCACCGCCACCCTCCGTCGCCGCACCGACGGCTGGTGGCTGACCGATGTCACACCCGTTGCTCCCTGATGCGAGCAACCCCCTCGACCGATTCCGCCCTGACCGCACTCACGAAGTGCACTTCGCTTCGGAACGCAGCATGAGTGCCGCTCGCATTCGCGCCTCTGGGGTCACCACCAGCGGCCCTTGTATTCGAGCCTACCAAAGGCGGCTCAACGGCTCTCCATCGCGAAAAGCGCCAGGTGCACCTACGCCGTCAATTCCGTCTCCGCCGCGCGTACGCGCAACGACGCCGCGCGCGGTCGCCAACTCCATCTGCGCCACCATCATCGAAAGCCTTGCGAACGACGTCGCGCCCCGAAGTACGACCCGCGGGCGAGAGCTTGCAATTGGGGTCCGCCCCGCCGGAGCCACCCCCCTCGGCGGCGCGGGGGCCCGGCGCTTCGCGTGAAAACGCCCTAGTCTTCGACGACAGAAACTCTGCCCGCGCCGCCCTCTCCGCAGCCTTCAAGTCCCGGCTGGCCTAAGCGCGACGACCCACCACGTTTGCGAATTTTATGAGCGAATCCGATCTTCTCGCCCTGCGCGCCCAACTACCCACCGTGGCGCGCTGGCGCCTCCGCGTTGCCGCATGGGTCGAGTCGCCGAGCATCCAGGCCTTCATCGTCGGCCTCATCCTGCTCAACGCCGCCATCCTCGGGCTCGAAACCTCACCCGAGATCATGGCCCGGCACGGAGTATGGCTAAAAATCGCGGACAAGATCTGCCTCGCCCTATTCTGCCTCGAGCTCGCCCTCAAACTCGTGTCCTACCGCAGCCATTTTTGGTGCAGCGGGTGGAATTGGTTCGATCTCATCGTCATCGGTTTCGCCCTCGCCCCCGGCGCCGGGCCTTGGTCCGTGTTGCGTTCGTTGCGCGTGCTGCGCGTCCTGCGCCTGCTCACCGTCGTGCCGCAACTGCGTCGCGTGGTCGCCGCATTCCTGCACTCCATCCCCGGACTCGGCGGCGTGGTCGCCGTGATGCTGGTGTTTTTCTACACCTCCGCCGTGCTCACCACTAAAATCTTCGGCGCCGCTTTCCCCGCTTTTTTTGGCGATATCGGCGCGAGTTTCTACTCCCTGTTCCAAATTATGACGCTGGAGAGTTGGTCCATGGGCATCGTCCGTCCGGTCATGGCCGAGTTCCCTTTGGCGTGGGCGTTTTTCGTTCCTTTCATCGTCATCGCGACGTTCACCATCCTGAATCTCTTCATCGGCATCATCGTTTCCACCATGCAGGAACTACGCGAAGCCGAGTCCCGCACGCCCCTCGTGGATTCCCGCGCCGAGGCCCTCCTCGCCCGCCTCGAAACCGACCTCGCCGAGCTGCGCAATCAACTGCGCAAAGGGACAAAATAAGGGACGGTTTAAAAATTCGCGCACCCACCGCCGAGTGCTGGTCCAGTGGTCAAGGCCGGGGAGCGCATCATCATCGCCGGGCTTGAACGCCCCTGGTGGGGCACCGCGACCGCGCTCGCCGCCGTCGCTCGCAACCCGCACCGCTCCAGCCGGCGCCTAGGCGTCCGTCGCCGACGACCTGCTCACCGGGCCCGTCACCTGCCGACCGGCCGCAAAACACCGCCGCGCGCCCGCTTGCGTTGCCCGACGCGAATCCTATTTTTAACGGTCCATCATGAGCCTTACTCCCGAGCAAGCCGCCACCGTCTCCACCTGGATCGCCGCCGGCGACAACCTGTCCGCCGTTCAGAAAAAGCTCCGCGAACAGTTTCAGATCTCAATGACCTACATCGATGTCCGTTTCCTGGTGGACGATCTCAATCTCACCCTGAAGGACCCCGCCCCCAAGGCCGACGCCTCCGACGTCACCAAGGCCAAGGCCCCGGCCCCCGCCCCCGCCGCCAAACCCGCCCCCGCCGCCGCTCCCGCCAAAAAAGGCCTGCTCGACAAGGCCAAGGAAAAGCTCGGCCTCGCCAAACCCACCGCCACCGACGCGGTCGACGCCGACGCCGACCTGCCGGCCGAAGACCTCGATGGGGAAGCGCTCGAGGAAGACGCCCTCCCGCCCATCCCCGGCGATGTCAGCGTGGAGGTCGATTCGATGACCCTTGACCCGCGCATGATCGCCAGCGGCAACGTTGTTTTCAGCGATGGCGTGACCGCCAAATGGTTCGTGGACCAGCAAGGTCGCCCCGGCTTCTCCGAGGTTAGCCAGCCCGGCTATCGCCCCTCGCCCGAAGACGGCCAAACCTTCATGCGGGAGCTCGACGCCGCCCTCCGTCAAAAAGGTTTTTAAAAACCCCCGACCACCGGCTCGGCCCATCCCCCGCCGCGTTCCCGTCCCGCGCGTCCCGCTCGCACCCCCGCCGCCAACCTCGTAGCCCGCTCCGGGAGGAGCGGGATTCCGGGACCAGCCGGACTCCGCTTCGCCGATCCGATCCGATCCTACCTCAGCGCCTGCACCTGCGCCCGCAAAACCTGTGGCAGCGCGCCGAGGTGGCGCACCGGGGGCGGTTCGGCAAACGCGGCCAGCGCCGCCTCGGCCTGCGCCAGCTCCGCCTCGATCTCGCCCCGCACCGCCTCATAGACGCCGTGCGTCTCCATCTCGCGCAGCCGATCCGCCAGCCGGGCCGGCGCGCGCCCCTCCAGCTCCGCCTCCAGCTCCGCCCGGTCCTCCGCCGGCAAGCGCTCGCGTAAAAACAACAGGGGCAGCGTCAGTTTACCGCTCAGCAAATCCGTGCCCAGCGTCTTGCCGATGCGCTGCTCGCGCCCGAAGAAATCCGCCAGGTCATCGTAGATCTGATACGCGATGCCGAGGTGCCGGCCGAAGCGAGCGGCCGCCTCGACGAAATCCGCCTCATAGCCGCCGAGCTTGGCCCCGAGCGCGCACGAGACGCGAAACAGCTCGGCCGTTTTCAAATCGATCACGCGGTCGTAGTCGCTGCGGCTCACCCGCGTGGTGCGCCGCCGCAAAGTCTGCACGATCTCGCCCGCGCACACCCGGCGCGTCGATTCGCTCACCGCCTGGCAAACCTCGGTGGTGGGGAACCGCGACGCCAGGTGCAGTGCGTGCGCGAAGAGCGCATCCCCGAGCAACACCGCCGCCGCCGCGCCGTATTGTCGGGCCGCCGTGGGCCGCCCGCGCCGCACCGCCGCCTCATCCATGATGTCGTCGTGCACGAGCGTCGCCAGATGCACCATCTCCACCACCGCCGCCACCTGCACGAGAGCGGCGTCGGCTTGGTCGTCGTCGTTCCAACCGCTAAAAAACACCAGCGCCGGGCGGATGCGTTTGCCCGACGTGTCGATGCAGTAGTCGGCCATCTCGCGGATCTCGGGCTCGAAAAACCCGAGCTGCGCGCGCAAAAACTCGTCCAGTTGCGCCATGTGCGGCGCCACGCGCAAAAACACGTCGGCGAAACCGCCGAAAGCCGGACGCGCGATAGGGAGGGGTATGACGACAGACATGGCGGGAGACTAGCCAGCAAGGCCATCTCGTCTAATCCCCCAAGCGAAATCCTTGCGAAACCCCCCGATGCGGCTGGATGAGCAGTCGCCATGATAAGGGATGGCAAACGGTGCCGGCTGTATCAGGGGCCGGCCGTTTGGAGGCAGGTTTTGGGCGTGCGCCCGGGCGTGAGCTTGGACGTGAGCCCAAGTTCGGGGAGCGTCTGACCAAGCCATTGAGCTTACGCTCAATCCGTCGCCGCATTATTCGTGGCTACTTCGCCCGCCCTTGCAGCCCGCGCAGCACCGCGGCGACGTCGATCCATTTGAAATTCGTCCCGCCGCCGGGCGTGTCCCGGCCGTCGTGCACGATGATCACGCCGTTCGGGAAAGCCGGCCCCCAGGGCTGCACCGTGATGTCGAGCCCGTCGGTCTCCTCGCCACCGTCGACAGTCGGCGACGCGGTGACGCGAAACACTCCCGCCAAGGCCAGCGTCTGCCGGTCGTAACACGCGTAGGAGTTGCTGCCCTGGCTCGACGCCACCACGTAGCCCGTCGTCCCTCCCGTAGGCAGCAGCGCGATGCCTTCCACGTCGGCCGCGAGGAAGGGCAGATCCACCGCTTGCCAAACCTCGCTCGCGGCCAGCGCCACCATGGCCGGCTCGGCGACGCTGGCGGGGGCGAGTTTATCGAGCTCGATCACGTAGAGGCCCACATCCTCCTGCGCGACGAAGAGCCGGCGCGTGGCGGGATCGACCAGCAAACCCTCGGCGTGCGCATCGGGCGCGCCGGCGGCGAACTCGAAGGTGCGCACCAACTTGATCGCTAGCGTGCCCCCCTGCTCGCGCAGGCGGAGCTGGCGCACGCGGCGGGCATCGTTCTGGGTCACGAAGGCGAACAGCTCGCCGGCGCGCGCATCGCGCCAGAGCGCGAGCCCGTAGGCGGTGTCCTCTCCCGGCGCCCCGCCAAAGATGCGCGCCGCCGCATCCCGGTTTTCGATCCGGCGCAGGTAAGGCGCCTCGGGCAGGATGGCGTAGGCGTGCAGCGTGTCGCCCATGCGGTCGGAAAACACCGCGAGGTCGATCGTGCCGCCGGCCCAGGGCAGCCCCTGCACCACGTCCACGTTGTTGTAACGCACCTCGCCGGGCAGCGCGTCGAGCAGGCGGCGGGCCTTCATATCATAGATGGAGAGGCCGCCGGGTTTCTGGGTGGCGAACACGAGGTTGCGCGCCGGGTCGCCCGGGTGCCGCCAGAAGGCGACGTCGTCGGCGTCGGAACCGACGACGCGGCTGGGCGGCGTCTCGCGCAGCGCTTGCACCGCGAAGAGCGGCGTGCCAGGGGGCACGGCGACGCGCGCGGGCGTGCGGCAGCCGGCGACCAGGCCGGCGGCGACCGCGAGGAGGAGAACAGAGGTTACACGCATGGTTTTCGTGACGAAGGCTGTAGTTAACTTCTCAATACCGCCACTTCAGTCCGATCGCGCCGGAGACGCCATACTCCTCGTATTGCGCGAGGCAAATCGTTTAGACGCGGACCGATAGGTAATACTTTGTCCGGGGGGGGACGCATAAGGGCGCTATGCCCTGGCAAAACGTAACTCCGATGGAAGAACTCTGTATCGGCACCGGTTTCTTGAACACAAGATAAAGGTTGATTAGACGGCTAAAGGAACAGGGGGTTGGTAATCGCGACGGGCCTTGATCGGGCTGCGATAGCGAAGCTTTTCGAGACGCCATTCGCGGTTGTAGAGCTGGGCGAAGGCGGAGATGGCGGCGGCGAGTTCGGCACGGTTTTTATCCCGAAATCCGGAGTAGGAGCCGATGAGATGGCGCAAGAAGTTGGATCAGATGGTCGTTTGTGAATCCCGAGGTGCACTGAATAGTGCATTGAGCGAGTGAACGAACGAGCAGATGACCAGCAGATTGCGCCAGATCGCGGCGATCCACTTCGGATTTCGGGTTTATAGGTGTGGCCAGGGATGATCTGCTCCTTGTAGGT
>JBBRHC010000058.1:0-14372 GCA_038223295.1 Opitutales bacterium | reverse complement strand
GCTAAAGACTCCCGTCGCCGTGCTTCGCCTCGGGCTCCAGGAACTCGCGGCCGCGCCCGCTTTCCCCGACACCCAGCACGGCGAGGTGGAAGATCTCATCCGCCAGACGGATCGGTTGGCCCACATCCTCGAAGCCCTGCTTTTGCTTTCGAAGCTCGACGCCGGGCTGCCCCGCCTGCGGCTCGCCCCTCTCGATCTGGCCGATCTGGCGGCCGTCGCGCTCGATGATCTGGGGGCGCTGCCCTCCGCCGACCGCCTCACGCTGGAGAACACGTTGACCGGCCCGCTCCGGGTGCGCGGCGAGATCCAGCAAGTCGCCCTCGTGCTACAAAATCTCCTGGAAAACGCCGCCAAATATAACCGCCCCGGCGGGCAGGTGCGCCTCTCCGCCGAGACTCTGCCCGACGAGGTGCGTCTGCTGGTCGCCAACACCGCTCCGGTGCCCGTGCCAGCCGAAGCGTGGGAGCGCATCTTTGAGCGGTTCCATCGGGGCGCTGCCGCCGGGGATGTGCCTGGTTACGGACTGGGCCTGAACCTTGCTCGCCAACTCGCCCGCCTGCATGGTGGCGACGTGCGTCTCGTGCGTTCCGACCCCGCGCTCACCGTCTTCGCCCTGACCTTGCCGCGCGAATAGTAACTATTTGGTTACCTTTGCCTCCTCGTGCGCGGAGAGGAGCGGATTAACCATCGGCTTAGGTGACGCGTCGGACGGCCCCAGCGGGTCGGATGGCACGTTGCCCCCAACCCACATAACACAAAAAACATGAAAGCCTCGCTTCTCCGCTCCGTCGCGGCCCGGCCCCGCGCCGCCCGCCTCGTCTCCCTCGCCGTCGTCCTCCTCGCGGCCCCCGTGGCGAACGCCACCGTTTTCACCTTCGATATTCAAGGCAGAGCCGGCTTCGGTTTGCTCGGTGGCAACGAAAACCACGTGGTCAACGGCACCCCCGGCACCGGCGGTGAAGGCCTCGGCGGCGTCTTTTACGACGACGTTACCAACCGCATCACCGTGGACATCCGCTGGGGCGTCACCAACGGATTCACTAATCTCACTGGCACCGCCACCGCAGCCCACATCCACAGCTCCGCCTCGAATTCCGCCACCGGCATCGCTGCTTTCGACTTTAACGGTCCGGTCGTCGTCGCCCTCGATAATCTACCCACCTACACCTTCAACACCAGCGCCACCGGCGGCTTTGTCACCGGCTTCTCGATCCTGACCGATGTCTTGGAGACCGCACTCTTCGCCGGTCAGCTCTACTTCAACGTCCACACCGCCGTCAACGGCCCCGGCGAGATCCGCGGAAACCTCGTCAACGCCACCGCGATCCCCGAGCCCTCCGCCTTCGCGGCCATCGGTGGCGTCGCCGTCCTCGGTCTCGCCGCCAGCCGACGCCGTCGCGCCGTCTGAGCACCCACGCACACGGCCCCGAAGAGGGCGGGACGACTTCGCCCGCCCTTTTTTCTCCTTTTCCCGCGCCTGCTTTCCCGCCCTGTCTCGCGCCCGCGCCATGCCGCCCGCCGACCACCTCCGCCGCGCGTTCGCCTTGGTCGCCGCGCTCGCCGCCACGACCTCCGCGGTCCACGCCGAAGAGCATCTTTTCGGTTACGCCTACACCTCCGAAGTCATCCCGCAGGGTCGCTTCGGCATCATCCAGACCGCCGGCATCCGCGAGGGCAAGAAAGGCGGCGACTACACCGCGCTCGATCTCGTGAGCGAGGTCGTCTATGGGCTCACCGACCGGGTGCTCGTCTCCACCGCGCTGGTTAATTTTCACCACGACCACTCCGGTTTCGCCGGCTCGCAGACCTACGCCGCCGCGCGCGACGAGTGGGCCTACGGCGGGTGGGACCTCGGCCTGAAATGGATGGTCCTCTCGCCCTACAAGGACCCCGTCGGCCTCGCCCTCAAGGCCCAGCTCGAACGCCGCGAGATCGCCCGGCTGTCGGGCGACGACATCGACCAGTGGACCGCGCGACTCGGTTTCGCGCTCCACAAGAATTTCTTAGGCGACACGCTCATCACCACTGTCAACTACGTGCTTGAGGCCGAACGCCGCGACGACACGCCCTCCGGCGAAAAACTCGGCCACGAATTCCTCGCCGGCGCCACCTACCGCTTCGCGCCGAAGTGGTTCGCCGGCGTCGAGACCCGTTATCAGACCGACTACTCGGACGCCTCGTTCAACGACCTCGCCTCGCTCTCCGGCGGCGACCAGACGCAGTGGGCCTGGTATGCCGGCCCGGCCCTTCACTATGGAGCCCGGCGTTTCTGGGCGACCGCCGCCCTGCTCTGGCAAATCGACGGGGCCGACGACGCGGACCCCTTTTTCTTCAGCTTCGACGATCATCGCCACCAGGAACGCCACGAGGCCTGGCATCTGCGCCTCAAAATCGGCTTCCCCCTTTAATCCGAAACGCGTTCGGAACAACTCGTCTCGCGCCACCGGCTGGCCGCCTTAGGCCCGCGTGATCCGCTCCATGCACCCACCGGGTGCGCGTGAGGACTCCTGCGGACGCCCTCCGCCGTCACCCCGTGCGCCCGACACAGTCCCCGACCACCGCTTCCCGGTTTCATTCACCCGCTCCTCCACCCATCCCGCCCAACCGTCCGTCCTCCCACCCACCATGCGTTCACTCTTTGCCGCCACCGCCACCGTCACCGCCCTCGTCGCCACCACTTCGGGCTACGCGGTGGACTATCTCACGGTCGAGCAAGCCCAGGCCGCCCTCCTCCCGGACCGCGCCCTCATCCCCGCCACCGTCACCCTCTCGGCCGACCAGGCGAAGAGCGTGGAAAAAATCAGCCGCGTGCGCCTGCGCACCCGCGAAATCCGCGCCTGGCGCGCCTCCGATGGCGCCACTTTCTTCGTCGATGAAGTGCTCGGTAAACACGAATACATCACCTACGCCGTCGCGCTCGATCCCGTCGGCGCGGTCCTCGGCCTGGAGGTGCTCTCCTACCGCGAAAGCTATGGCGGTGAAGTGCGCCGCGAGGCGTGGCGCGCCCAGTTCGCCGGCAAGACAGCCCTCTCCCCGCTCAAGCTCGACGACGACATCAAAAACATCGCCGGCGCCACTCTCTCCAGCCGCCACCTCGCCGAAGGCGTCAAACGCCTCCTCGCCGTCCATGCCCTCACTTTCGCCCCCCGCGCCGAGTAACGCGCCCGCGCCCGCCGCGCCACCCGTCCGCGTGAAAACCTGGCCCGTGCCCGAAGTCTCCGTGCTCCGGCGCTGCCACCCGGCCCTCGGCGCGCTGGTGGATATCCACCTCGCCGGCCTTTGCCGCTCGCGCCTCGAAGGCGCCCTCGACATCGCGCGTCGCGAGCTCGCCGTCTGCGAACGGGTGCTCAGCGCGCACCGCGCCGACAGCGACCTGGCCCGCCTGCGCGCCGCCCGCACGGGCGACACTTTGGAACTCGATACCCGCACCCGCGTGGTGCTGCGCCGGGCCGCCATCCTCGCCCGCGCCTCGGGTGGCGTTTTCGACCCCCGCCTGCGCCTCGCGCAGGACGCGCCGCCCTTCGCCTCCGCGTTTCTCCTCATCCCCGGGCGTCGCATTCGTTTGCTCGCCCCGCTCGATCTCGACCTCGGCGGCATCGCCAAGGGCCACGCCCTGGACCGGGCCTTCGCCCTGCTGCGCCGCGCCGGCGTGCCGGCCTTTTCGCTCAACGCCGGGGGCGATCTGCGCATCCACGGGTTGAACACCAGCCTGATGTTGCGCGCCCCGTGCGGCGACGCCCCGTTCCTCGCTTTCGGCGTGCTACACGCGGGCGCCGCCGCCACCTCGGCCCAGACCTACCATGACCACCTGCGCGATTCGCGCCGGGGCCGCGTGGCCCCGCGCGATCTCGGCGTGACGGTCTTCGCGCCCTTCGCGATCGACGCCGACGCCCTCACCAAGGTCGTCGCGCTCGCGCCCTTCGCCCCCGCCACCACCCGGCTGCTCGCTAGCCGCCACGCCCACGCCGCCCTGGTGGCGCCCGGCGGCGAGCTGCGCTGGCTGCCCTCCCCGCCGCCCGCGCACGTTTTCACCCCGCCACCCTCGTCCGAACTCTCCTCCGCCTTCGCATCCTCCTCATGAGTCGCCACGCCTTCCGCCTTTCCACCCTTCAACGGCTCGCGCTCGCCGCGAGTCTGGGTCTGTCGCTTCTCACCGGGCTCGCCTGGTGGTTGCTCCATCGCTTCGGCCAGATCGAGGGCGATTTCGGCCTGGAGCCCCACCCGGCCCAGGCCTGGCTGCTCCGCCTGCACGGTGCGGGGGCTTTCGCCACCTTGATCGTGCTGGGCACCTTGCTGCCGATCCATGTGAAGACCGCCTGGCGCGCCCGGAAAAATCGGCGCACGGGCGCGATCGTCCTCAGCCTAGTCGCCATGCAAGTCATTACCGGATATGCGCTTTACTACGCCGACAACCCGTTGCGCGGCGTCGCCAGCCTGGTCCATCTCGTACTCGGGCTCGCGTTGCCCGCCGTGCTGGTGGCCCACATCGTGGTGGGGCGGCGCCGCGCGCGCCTCCGGCGGCTGGAACCCGCGCCCTACTTCAACTCATCCGGTCAATTGATCTCCGCCCGCGCACCGGAGCGGTGAGAAATCCGCACGCAACTTCTTGCGCCATTCGTGGGCCAAGGAGAAGGTCCCGCCCGGTCAGGTTGTGGTCCTTTTCGCCGTGCGACGTTTCCCCGCCCCATTCCCGTTCCTTCGCCGCGCCCTCGGCCTCGCCGCCGGCCTGGGGCTGGGCGGCGCCTCCCCGCTGCACGCGGGCTGGGATGAGGTCTCGGACTATCTCGGGAGCGAGATGACCTTTGTGTCGGAGGAGAGGGACCGTAGTTTGCAGATTTCGGGTCGGCTCGATGTGGCGACCTATTACGTGCCCGAGCCAGCCCCGGATCTGCTCTACACCGCGCCGGACACGAAGCTGTTGTTCAGCCCCGTGCTGCGGATCTTCGCCGACGGGCGTCTCGCCGAAGGGGTGCAGGCGCGGGCTCAACTCCGCGCCGACCGGGGCTTCGATCCGGCTGACGAGGCGGTCGAGCTGCGCGTGGAGGAGTGGCTGCTTCGTTTCGCCCTCGCGCCGAAGCACCGCGCGGGGTTGCGGGTCGGGCGTTTCGCCACCGTGTTCGGGAGCTGGGCGCGCCGGCACCTGGCTTGGGACTATCCTTTCGTCACCGCCCCGCTCGCGCAGGAAAGCCTCACCGGCCTTTGGGACCTCAGGACCGTACCTAGCGCCGCAATCCTGGAAAGATGGGCGCGCGTCAGCCCGCTCGGCACCCCGTCCACCCTGGTTTTTGACGAGCTTAACAGTATCCCGGTGATGTGGGGCCCGGTCTATGGCACGGGCGCGGCGGTCTCCGCCGGGGGCGCGCGTTGGGATTTCGCGGCCGAGTTGAAAAACGTCGGGCTCTCGTCGCGGCCCGACACCTGGGGCGAGCTGGGCGAGGACGTCTGGCGCACGCCCGCCTATGCCACCCGGCTCGGCTGGCGCCCGGGCGCGCCGTGGGACCTCGGGGTGTCGTTCGAGCGGAGCATCTACCTGCGGCCGGTGCCGACCGCGCTGGCCGCCGGGTATTCACGCAGCGACTACACGCAGACCTCGGTGGGGCACGACGTGGCCTACGCGTGGCGCCATTTCCAGTTTTGGGGCGAGATCATCGCCTCGCGTTTCGAGGTGCCGCCGCTGGGCGAGGCCGACTCGCTGAGTTACGCGCTGGAGGCGAAGTACCGCTTCACCCCGCGCTGGGCCGGCTTCGCGCGCTGGAGCCAGCAGTTTTTCGCGCCCATCGATCTGCCCGGCGGCGACGAGGTGCGCTGGGGCCGCGACGCGTGGCGCATCGAGGCCGGCGCGGCGATGCGTTTCGCCGCGCACGCCCAGATCAAGTTCCAGGCCGGCCTCCTGCACGAGCGCCCCGCGCTCGACTCCCTGATCCCCTCCGCCGCCGCGCAACTGAGCCTGCGTTTCTGACCGGCGTCGGAAGCCGGGGCGGAGCGACCTTTCACCCATGAAAAAATATCGTTTCCGCGCCGCGTTGCTCGCCGCGGGCGTCGCGCTCGCGGGCGCCCTTTCCGGAGCCGATCTGCGGGTCTTTGCCGCCGCCAGCCTTTCCGATGCGCTGGCGGAGATCGCGACGACCTACGAGCCCGCCAGCGGGGACAGATTGATCCTCAACCTCGGCGCCTCCAGCGCGCTCGCCCGCCAGATAAAAGAGGGCGCGCCCGCCGATGTGTTTTTCTCGGCCGACGAGGCCAGGATGAACGATCTCGCGCAGGCCGGTCTTATCCTCGCCGACACCCGCCGCACCGTGCTCGCCAACACCCTGGTCGTCGTGGTCAACGCCGACGGAGGCCCCCCCCTCGCCTCGGCGGCCGATCTTGCCCGGCCCGTCGTGCGACGGCTCGCGCTCGCCGAGCCACACACCGTGCCCGCCGGCGTCTACGCCAAGGAGTATCTGGAGAAGGCCGGTCTCTGGCGGCAGGTCGCCGGCAAGGTGGTGCCGACCGAAAACGTGCGCGCCTGCCTTTCCGCCGTCGAGGCGGGCAACGTCGAGGCGGGCATCGTCTACAAGACCGATGCGCTCAGCTCGAAAAAGGTGAGGATCGCCTTCGAGGTGCCGGCGGCGGAGGGGCCGATAATCTCGTATCCGGTGGCGGTGGTGAAAGACGCGCGGCAGGCGGAGGCGGCGCGAAAATTCGTCGCTCATCTCGCCTCGGGCGAGGCGCGGATCGTTTTTCAGAAATACGGGTTTCTTCCCGCGCCCTAGCCCTGTTGCATCGCGGCATGGGATCGGACCTCTGGCACATCACCGCTTTCACCGTGGCGGTGGCCGCGCTCGCGACCGCGTTGATCCTGCCGGCTGGGCTGGCGCTGGGTTGGGTATTGGCGCGGCGCAACTGGCGGGGGAAATCGTTGGTCGAGACGCTGGTCGCCCTCCCGCTGGTCATACCACCGGTGGCGACGGGGTTAATCCTGCTCAAACTATTTGGCCGGAGAGGCCCCCTGGGCGCGTTCCTGGAAAACCGGTTGGGCGTGGAGGTCGTTTTCACCTGGGTGGGCGTGGTGCTGGCCACGGCGGTGATGTCGTTTCCGCTGCTGGTGCGCGCGGCGCGGGTGGCGTTCGAAGGGGTGGATATTCACATGGAGGAGGTGGCGCGCACGCTCGGCGCTAGCGGGTGGCGCGTGTGGCTGCGGGTGACTTTGCCGCTGGCGCGCCGCGGGCTGGTGGCGGGGACCTTGCTGGCCTTTGCGCGGGCGCTCGGCGAGTTTGGCGCGACTATCATGGTGGCGGGCTACATCCCCGGAGAGACCGCGACGCTTTCGCTCTCCATCTACCACCTGGTGCAGCTCGGGCGCGACGCGGAGGCGCTGACTCTGCTGTGCGTCGCGGTGGCGATCGCGTTCGGCGCAGTGTGGGCGAGCGAGTGGTTTTTGCGGAAGCGCGGGTAAGCCTGGTATCCGTTAGGATATAAAAACTTCGGATCCTTGCAGCGTTCCAAAGGATTTTCAGTCACACACGGCAAAGCTCCGTCGCAGAGGGTAAAGGGGAGGGGCGGGGTATCCCGCGAAATCGCGCCTCTGCGCGTCAGAAATAAAACCCGGTCTCTTTTCCTCCGTGACCTCGGTGTCCGCGCTCCGGCTGGGCTCCGTGGTAAAACCGAAAGAATCAGTCATCACGGCCTCCTTGTGCCGGGGGCTCGTCCTCGAGGTGGAATTTGTGCAAAGCCCGGTGGAGCACGGGCGAGAGGATGACGGCGGCGATGGTGATCAGGGCGAGGCCGCAATACATTGCATAACAGCCGGCGAAAATCTTGGCCGCCGTGGAGGGGAGCGGGTCCACCGGGCCCATGCCCGAGAGGATCATCGCGGAGTTAAGAAACGCATCCACCCACGAAAGCCCGGCCAGCCAATGGTAGCCTGACATGCCGAGCCCCAAGGAAAAGCCGACCAGCCCCGCGCCGACTAGAAAACTGCGCTTGAGACGATGGCAGAACTCTCTGCGCGGGAGGAGTTGGCTGGAGCGGTGTTCAAACATGGCGGTACGAAAAAAAAGCTCCGCCACATGGCGGAGCTTGGCGGGGCGGACCGCGACGGTCGCCGCGGGAGGCCGGCGCGGTGGCCGACCTCCGGTGGGATGCCCTCGCGTGCGGGGTGGGGGCGGCGGGCGATCAGGCGATGATCGCCGCGCGGCGGCGGCGGCTGGCGGCGGCGCCGAGCGCGCTCAGCGCGGCGAGCAGGCCGAGGGTGGTGGGCTCGGGTATGGCGGCGAGGGAACGGGGCGTGACGTAGCCTTGGCTATCGATTGTGCCGCCCAGACCGAGCGCACCGAAGTTGAACAACTCCAGTTGTTGGGCGACGAGGCCGTCGCTGTTCACGCCGAAGCGCAGTGCGGTGCCGTCGACCATGTAGTCGAGCACCTCGAGCACGTTGTCACCCCAGACGAAGGCGCTGCTGTCGGCGAAGGCCAACGAGATGTCGTCGCCCGTGAACTTGATCGCGGAGGGCGCCTGCAAGGCCAGGGGCCCGAGCAACCCTTGGAAGTTCAAGGCCTCGAGCACGCCGCCGGACAACACCACCTCGCCGATCAAGGTCGCGTCCCGGCGCAAGACCACGCGGCCTTCCTCGCCAATGACCAGTCTGTTGGTGCTCACCCGGCCACCCCGACGGATGGTCAGCAAGCCCTCGCCCTCCTGGCCGACTTGGAGTTCGCCCAGATTGGTCCATACGCTGTTTCTAAACACGTTGACCTCCGAATCTCCGTCCGCGCCGAGGGTGGCGGAGGTGGAGAACAGGGTGGCGCCTCCATCGAGATCGAGCTTGGCGGCGCCGAGAGTGAGCGAGGTGGTGTTCCAGAAGCCCCGGGCGCCGACCTCCGCCTCGGCCACGGATCCCGTCGCGCGGGAATCGAGGGTGGTGACGCCGGTGCTGGCCGTTCCGGTGATGGAAACGGAGCCACGATTGGCGACCACGAATTGATCGGTCTGGAAGGTCCCGCCTTTGACGACGGCAAACTCGGCCTTGCCGGAGATGTCGTAGGAACCGACCTGGAACGCGCCGGTGTTGATCCAGCGCGATCCGGCGTCGGAGACCACTGCGCGGCCGCTGCCGAAGAACGTGGGGCCCACGCCGCCGCCGTTGCTAAAGACATCGGCGCCGGCGTCGACCAGCAGGAAGCCCGCGGCGCTCTGCCCGACGATGAGTTCCTGGGTGGTGGTCCAGGATGCGGCCGGCCCGCTGACCAGGGCGATGCCCGTGCCGAAAAAGCCGAAACCGATGTGGCCGATGTTAGACGTGAGCTGGCTGTTAACGGTGAGGACGGCAGGCACGGTGAACTGGAACTCGGAGTTGCTCACGATGACCTTGCCGGTGACTTGGGTGGGCTCGGCGATGGTGACGAACTTGGGCGCGTCCTGATCGGGCACGCCTTCAACGATGGAGTTCTCGTTGCCGACGAAAAGATCGCCGTTGATGACCGCACCGAGCGCAAAGGAGCCCGAGAGGGAAAAAACGACAAAAGCCCGCAGCACCGTAGAACGGGCGATGGAGCCGGAGGGATTAGCAAGGGTGTTCATGGAAATAGACTGCGAAGTGGTAACCGGCGAGTGCCGCCGATTTTCATGACTAGTCTACCTGTTCAGCATGTACGCAGGAGCGGGCGCGCCCCGGTTCGATGACCCCCGAATGCATCCCGAATCTTGTAGGGACGGAACTAGCGAAAAAGAGGCTCCCATCCGGGGAAATGAGTTACATAACCAAGGCAAAAGCGGTCCTGGATGACGTAACCCTTTGCTCGTGAACAAGCGAGCGATCGGGGGTAACCGCAGTCGGGCTGATAGACGGGGTCGCACGAGCGTAACAGGAAGCGACGCAAACGATGGCGGCCAAGCGTGATAGGCTCGCATATCGGAGCGGCGGGATGCGGCGATCCCGCCCTACACTGACGGCCGATCATCAAGCCATTGAGCTCACGCTCAATCCTACGCGGAACAGGGACCCGCGGAAGACGTCGCTTCCGTTACCGCGCATCCGGCGTCGGGTGATGGCGGAGTGCATTTCGACGCGTATTCGGACGCGGCGACGGACTCCACTATCAAACGACCACGCAGAGGCGAGTGCCGAGGTGGCGGTCGCGGGAGGGCGCGAGCGGGATGGCAGTCGCGGGGATGTTGGCGGCTTCGATGCAGAGGAACTCGGGCCCGTATTCGCCGTCGTCGGCCATGGTCGCGGCCCCGGCCAGGATCGGCGAGGTGCACGGGGCGTCGGAGAAGAAAAAGCGGGCGGACTCGGCGGAGAAGGAGACCGGTGAGAGGCCGTGGCGGCGACCACACCAAGCCGGCGGCGAAAACGCCGGGGTCACGGAGTGAAGTGGGCCCAGTGCGCGTCGGCGCGTTCGGGGCGGGGCACCCACATCACGGCCTCGGGGGCGTCGAGGTATTGCCGCCAGATGGGCACGCCTGGGCGCAGCCCGAGGTGTTGGTAGGAGGCGGGGGATTTTTGCACGAGCGCGGGCTGGATCGGGTAGAGCGGATTGGCGTCCCAGACCAGGGCGTCGGCCGCCAGCCGGGGGAACCAGGCGAGACCGCCGTGCGCGCGAACGCCGCGGTAGTCGAAGCCGTAGTCGCGCACGCACCACGCGCCGAACGCGAGCGGCTGGAGCGGGTCGGCGCTGATGGTGGCGTGGGCCCAGCCGGGCGGCACGACTACGACCTCGCCCGGACCGGCGGCGACGGCGAAGCAGCGGCCCGGATCATCGTTGGCCGTTTCCTGCATGAGGATGACGGCGCGCCCGGCCCAGATTTCGTAGAGTTCGGCGGTGGAGCGGCCGCAGCTCGCGCTGACCGCGTGGATGTGGCCCTGCGAACGCACGGGCTCTTCCCCGAGGCGGCCGGCGGCGTATGTGACGACGCCGAAAAGCAGGTTGCGCGCGAGCAGATCGGCGCGGCGGTCGGTCGTGCCGACATCCATCGCGATGGCGTAGACGATCCCGGGGCCGGCGCAGCTCGGGTCGCGCAGGCTGGGGCGGATGGCGTCGAGCCGGCGCAGCTCGCAGGCCGGGCCAAAGACATCCGCACCGTAGACAAAGCCAAGCGGATCGGTGGTGGCGCGCAGATCGAAACCGGGATCGCTGGAGAAGTTCATGGAGACGGAAGGGGAGGGGAGGCAGTGGCTGTGACGTCTGAATTTTCGTAGTTTGCCACGGAGCCGAGCCGGAGCGCGGACACAGAGGTCACAGCGGAAAACTGGCCGACTAACACCGGGGTTATCGGGCGGCAGCGGGTGGGCGGCGGCGGTGCTCCGCGATCTCAGGGACGGGTGCGGACGAAGGCCTTGAGTGTGGCGCAGCGGGTGCCGGCGTTGGCGGGGCGGATGGTGTAGGCACCGACGGCGGCGGGCACGATGAAGGTCTCGGCGTAGTGGACGACGTAGGGGGCGAAGGCGCCCGAGGGGCTCTCGACGATGGCTTCGGCGCCCTCGATGAGGTTGAGCACGTTCACCCCGCCGCCGGTGTGGTGGGGGACGGGCGCGGTGAACCAGTGGCGGCGCGTCTCGATGAATTCGGCGTCGTGCAGGCCGGTGCGCTCCTCGACCCAGCCCTCGCCGCGCGCGAGCTCGGTCACCTGGTTGACGAGGCGGGAGCGGGCGTAGTCCTCGTCGCGCGACCAGTCGATGACCTCGCGGCCGCGGGCGACGTTGACCGGGCGGGGCAGGCCGTCGAGGCCGAGGCGGTTCCAGTCCCAGAGCTTAAAGGTGAAGATGTAGGGCGTGGCGCTGATTTCCAAAACCATCGCGCCCGCGCCGGAGCAGTGCAGGGTGCCGGCGGGGATGAGGAAGTGGTCGTGTTTGCGGGCGGGGAAACGCGCGGCGAAACGGGCGTCGTCGAAGGACTTTTCGCCGCGCTGGGCGGCTTCGAGGTCGGCGATCATCGCGGCGCCGTCGGTGCCGTTTTTGCAGCCGAGAAACACCTCCGCGCCTGGGGCGGTGTCGAGCATGTAGTAACTCTCGTCCTGGGTGTAGCCGAGGCCGAAGTGCTCGCGGGCGTATTCAGTCGTTGGATGCACCTGGAAGGAGAGGTTGCCGCCCTGGATGGTGTCGAGGAAGTCGAAGCGGATGGGGAACTCGGCGCCGAAACGGCCGTGGACCGCCTCGCCGAGCAACGCGAGCGGCTGGTTGAAAACGAGGTTGATCGACGGGATCTCGACACGTGCGCCGCCGGCGAATGCAAGGAGCAGGGAGTTTTCCTCGGGCACGCAGTCGAAGCACCACGCGTAGTTGGGCGGGCCATCGGGGAGCTGGCAGACCTCGCGCATCCACTGACCGCCCCACGGACCCGGATCGAAGAACGGGACGACGCGGAAGGGGCGTGCGGCGGCGGCGGCGAGGCCGGCGAGGTGGGCCGCGCCGGGGATGAGTTTGGGCGTGGCGGGCGCGGTGGTATCGAGGAGAAAACCCCAGCGGGCCATGGTGGCTCGCTTGAGGCGGTCGGCGACGCGCCAGTCGATGAAGAAGGCGCGTTTGTATTGCAGGGAGGCCTTGAGGCCGCGGTTGCGCACGCCGAGGTTGTCCACCTCGCCGCGACGCTGGCGGAGCTGGCCTTCCCAGCGCGGCATGTCGGCGTAGACTAGCAGGGCGGACTCGGGCGCGAGGAGCGCGGCGGCGGGGCCGACGACGAGCACGAGGCCGCCGGCGGGGGCGGAAGTGGCGGAGGCGATTTGGGCGCGCGCGGCGGCGAGTTTTGCGGGGTCGAGGAACTGCTCGAGGCGCAAATTGCTCAGGCGGCCGAAGACGGGGTCGGCGCCGCCCAGATCGGGGGCGACGAGGACGTCGATCTCGACGGGGGTCTTGAAGACGTCCTTGCTGTCGAGCACGAGCGCGGGCGCGAAGGCGGCCGCGAGTTGGTGGCGGATGGCGTCGTCGTGGGTGCAGGGGTAGCACTCGACGGCGAGCACGGCGGCGGGCTTTTCGGCGAGGGCGGCGCGGAGGGTGGCGACGATGGTGTCCCAGCCCGCGGAGAGGGTTTCGGCGTGTGCGGCGGGCACGGCGACGGCGGGGAATTTATCGTAGTTCGGCGCGCGCAGGCCGAGGGCGGGGAGGAAGGAGGCCGGCGTGGCGGTGCTCATGGAGACAAAGGAAGAGTGGTGGCGACGGAGGCGGCGGGCGGGCAGCCGGGCATTTTGCCGGCTTTGATGAGGTCGGTGAGGCGGCGGTGCCAGGCGACTTCGCGCCACATGCCGCGGAACTGCGGGCCGCAGAAATTGCTGGTGCAGATCGCGGCCCAGCGGCCGGTGGCGGAGGCGCGCTCGACCGCCCAGGCGTTGTATTCCAGGATCCAATCCCAGGGGAGGTTGGGGCCGTCCTTGTAGTCCACCATGCTCCAGGCCTCGGTGGTGACGAGGGGGCGGTCGGCGGCGAGGCTCCAGGCGGCGAGGCGGTCGATGAAGGGGGCGAAGGCGGCCTTCCAGTGTTCGGGATCGCTGCGGTAGAGGGCGGCGGCGTGGGCGGCGACCTTGGCGTAGCCTTTGCCATCGAAGCGCTCGAAGTGGTAGCCGACGCGCTGGTAGAAATCCGTGTTGGCGCTCATCCAGACGTGCGGCTCGATGAGGTCGAAATGGGCGACGTCGGTGGCGTAGGTTTTTTCGTCATCGAAAAGCGAATACAGGGAAAACGTGAACGCGAGTCGCGGGAAACGCGCGCGCAGGGCGGCGATGCTGTCGCGCGTCCATTGCAGGGATTTGGGGGTGCGCCAGTCGTCGGGCGGGGTGGTCGTCTCGTTGAAGTAGGGCGCCCAGGCCGGGTGGCGCCACTCGTTGCAAAGGTCGACGAAGAGGAGGGCGTCGAGCAGGCCCTCGCGCTCGAGGAGGGCGAGGGTTTTTACCCAGATGCGGGCGTGGGCGGCGGCGCTGGCGATGGTGAGGCGTTGCTCGGTGGTGTCTTGCTGGAACCAGGTGGAGAGGACGACCTTGACGCCGCGCGCGGCGAATTTGCGGATGAATTGGGGGTGGGCGGGCCAGACCGGCACGGAGACGGGGGCGGGCGCGCCCCAATCCTGGGTGTTCCAGGGCGGCAGGATGTGCCAGGTGCGGTCGGGATCGGAGGCGAGGAGGTGCGGGTAGGCGTCGATGCGCACGGCATCGTAGCCGCGCGCGACGAGCTCATCCAGGGCGAGGTCCCAGTCCTCGTAGCCGGCGCCGGGCCAGCGGCGTTCGAGCCAGGAAAAATCCCACATGGTGATGGCCAGCGGGCGGGTGAGTTTTTGGAGGGCGTTCATGGGGCGGAGGGCGGGGATATTTTAGATCGATTTTGCTAATCGGATGGCACAGAAGGAAAACGGTCGGAAAAAATTGGCCACAAAAGGCGCAGAAGGTACAGAAGCCCAGGACTTTTT
>JBBRHC010000057.1:0-14373 GCA_038223295.1 Opitutales bacterium | reverse complement strand
ACCACCCTGGTCAAAAACAGCCTCTACTGGCTCGCCATCTGGTCCGACAATCCCTTCGCCGTCCTCTACTCCGACCCCACCGGCGGCACCGTGAGCGAGGCCGCCGCCACCTTCACCACCGCCTCGGCCAACACCTCCAACTGGCCCGCCACCGTCGCCAGCCCCGCCCCCGTTTCCGGCACCGCCAACTACGCCATCTACGCCACCAACCTGCCGCCCAACCTCGCCCACGTCGTCGCCGCCGGCCCCGATCAGACCATCGCCCTCGCCGCCACCGCCACGCTCGCCGGCACCGCCTCCGACGACGGCGTGCCCCTCGCCCCCGGCACCCTCACCGCCTCTTGGAGCCAGCTCAGCGGCCCCGGCGCCGCAACCTTTGCCGACCCCGCCAACGCCGCCACCTTCAGCGCCGCCGGCACCCATGTGCTCCGCCTCACCGGCCGCGACGCGTTGCTCACCGCCACCGACGACCTCGCCATCACGGTGAGCGCCGGCGGCGGCGCCGCCCTCGATCCCGCACCCCCCGCCGGCGTCGTGCGCGCCCGCTTCACCGACGGCGGCGGCGCCACCTGGCCGCAGCAATACCCCGGCGTCGTCGGCGACGGCTGGGCCGGCCCCTGGTCCGCCTCCTCCCTGGCCACCACGGCCGTGACCGCCGTCTCGCCGCTCAAGCTCGATTCGGGCAACCACCTCGCCGTCTCCCGCACCGGCGGCTCCGGCTCCACCCTGGAAGGCGTGGTGCGCCAATGGTCGTCCGCCACCCGCCCGACCACCGCGTTTGCCCGCCTGAGCTTCGACCTTCGCCTCGATTTGCCGACCACCGTCTTCAACAACGCCGGCGACAACATCACCCTCACCGCGCGGCCCGCCACCGGGGCCAGCTCGGGCGGCGATTCCACCTTCTTTATCCGCACCTTCGGCGCGCCCACCGGCTCGCTGCAAACCCGCGAGTGGGGCATCTACAGCGGCGACGGCGTGCCCGCCAATAATGGCTACGTCGCCACCCGCTTCGTGCCCACCGGCCTGATCTGCGAGCCCGGCCGCACCTACACCTTCACCATCGACCTCTTCGGCGCCGCCGCCGCCGGCACCACTCAGGGCAAGGCCCGATGTCACCATCACCGACGGCACCACCACCGTCCAGGTCCTCGGCTCCCGCTTCCGCTCCGCCGCCTTCCCGAGCGGTGGTTTCCTCTCTTTCTCCACCCAGCAAAATGTCGCCACCGACAACCTCGCGTTCTCCGTGGACTCCATCGAGCTGACTGCACTCGCCGCCGCCGCCACCACGCTCGTCACCGACACCGGCCCCGCCGATCCCGACACCACCGTCACCCTCACCGCCACGGTCGAGGGCGACGGCGCCACCCCCGCCGGCACGGTCACCTTTTTCGACGGTGCGGTTTCCCTCGGCTCGACCGCCGTCAACGGCTCCGGCGTCGCCACCCTCGCCACCTCCGCCCTCGCCGCCGGTCCGCACGTGCTCACCGCCACCCTCGCCACCAACGCCAGCTTCCTCGGCAGTACTTCCGGCGCGCTCGCCCAAACCATCCGCACCGCCTACGCCTCCTGGACCCACGCCACCGGCCTCGCTGCCCTGGGCCTTTCCGCCTCCGGGCCCACCGCCGACCCCGACGGCGACGGCCTGAACAACCACCTCGAATACGCCTTCGCCGATGATCCCCTGGCACCGTCGGAGTCGCCGGTGCGATCTGAAATTTTTAACCTCAATTTTCAGGTCGCCGTCTTCCGCCGCCTCCCCTTTACCCCATTCCCGTCTTCCCGCCCCGCCCGCACGTCGCCGGGCACCCCTCTGTTTCGACTCCATCGCGCCCCCATTTTCCACCCCTCCCGTGATTCCCCGCCTCTTCCTCCCCTTGCTTGCGACCCTGGCTTTCATCGCCACCAGCGCTCCCGCCGCCACCGTGGGCCATTGGCGCTTCGAGGCCTCGCCCGGCTTCACCGCCGACTCCGGCCCCGGCGCCCTCACGCTCTCGCCCCAGGGCACCGCGCCCGCCGCCTACGCCTTGCCCGCCTACGGCGTCGGCTCCGCCCCCGGCGCCTTCTTTGATCGCAGTCTCCCGCAGACCGGCGCCGCCAACGCCACCGCCGCCGATCTGGGCAACCCGCCCTCCGGCCACTTTTCCCGGGCGGATAGCGCCGCGTTCCAAGTCACGGATTTCACCATCGAGGCCCACCTCCACCGCCGGGGCGAAACCGGCGGCACCCAATACATCGCCTCCCAGTGGGACTTCAGCTCCGGCTCCCGCCGCAGTTGGGGTCTGGGCGTCGCCGGCACCAGCCCGCCCTCCGGCCTGGTCGCCGGGGGAACTCTTCATCGTGCTCAGCGCCGCCGGCTCCAGCAGCACCGTGATCGGCTCCGGACTGACCGTGCTCGCCGGCACGGATTGTTTCGTCGCCGCCTCGGTGGCCGCCGGTGACCCCGCCAACGGCATCGTCTTTTACCGAAAGAACCTCTCCGCCTCCGGCCCCTTGGAATCCAGCGCGCGCGCCAATCCCATCGGCACCGTGTTCAACACCCCCGCCGACTTCCTCATCGGCGCCTACAACCTCGGGGCCAACCGCTGGTCCGGGGTGATCGACGAGGTGCGCCTCTCCCATACCGTTCTGCCCCCCGGCGAACTCCTCGTCTCGCCCCCCGGCATCCCGCAGGCGACCGCCCCGCTCTTCTCCCCCGCCGCCGGCACCTTTCTCGAATCCGTCACCGTCACGCTCTCCAGCGCCACGCCCGGCGCCAGCATCCGCTACACCCTCGACGGCTCGCCCGCCACCGACGCCTCGCCGCTCTACACCGCGCCCTTCACCCTCGGCACCCCCACCACCGTCTCCGCCCGGGCCTTCGCCGTCGGCCTCGCCGATAGCGCCCTCGCCTCCACCACCTACCTGTTCACCAACCTGCCCTACGTCGGCACGGTCAAGCCCCCGCGCGCCCGCGACATCGTTAACTCCAACTGGTCCGTCGGCGGCGAGACGGTGGACCGCGACTACACCGTCTTTGCCAACTACCGCGACTGGCTCGGCCCGCTCGGCGCCAAGCGCATCCGCCAACAGGCCGGCTGGGCCAAATGCGAGAAACAGGTCGGCGTCTATACCTGGGCCTGGCTCGACGAATGCGTGGACGGCGCCCTCGCCCAGGGCGTGCAGCCGTGGTTGGAAACCAACTACGGCAACCCCCTCTACCCCGGCGGTGGTGGTTCCGGCCTCGGGGCCGGCCTGCCCGTCTCCGCCACCGCCCTCGCCGCGTGGGACGCCTGGGTCGCCGCCTTGGTGGATCGCTACAAAGACCGCGTCAACGAGTGGGAGGTCTGGAACGAGCCCGACAACAGCGGCGGCCAGGCCACCGCCGAGGCCTACGCCGTCTTCTACATCCGCACCGCCGAGATCATCCGCGCCCGCCAGCCCGCGGCGCGCCTCTACGCCCTCGCCGTCACCGGCCCGTCCAACGGCCCCACCTCCTACGTCGGCCGTTTCTTCACTACCCTCCAGACCGCCGGCAAACTTCACCTCGCCACCGCCGCCACCGCCCACGCGTATCCGCAAAACCCCGACACCAGCCAGGCCGGCTTCGTCGCGATGCGAAACTGGATCAACGCCACCTACTACCCCGCCCCCTCGCCCGGCATCGAGGTCCGGCAGGGCGAATCCGGCGCGCCCTCCCGCTTCCAGACCGACTTCGCCCTCGCCAACTACGGCTGGACCGAGCTCACCCAGGCGAAATGAAACGCCCGCCGCCTCCTCGGCGACCTCGGCCACGATCTTCACTCCAGCATCTTCGCCATCATCGACATGCACTACTACGGCACCGTCTGGAACTACAAAGGTTTGCTCGCCGCCGCCGCCGATAAATCCGTGGACCACCCCAAGGACGCCTACTTCGCGATGCAGAACATTTTCTCCATCTTCGACGACTCCCTGACCCGCATCCCGGACTTCGCCTCCACCGCCAGCACCACCGTCGCCCGCCGCGTCTTCGGCTACCGCAAGAGCGGCACCGGCAAGACCGTCGCCACCGTCTGGCTCAGCGGCTCCGTGCCCTCGGATTCCAACGCCCTCACCCCCGTCACCCTCACCGTCGGTCCGGCGGACTTCACCGACCCCGTCTGGGTGGATATCCGCGACGGCTCGATTCGCAGCATCCCGCCCGCCCAGTGGGCGCGCGACGGCGACACCTACACGTTCACCCTCATCCCGCTCTACGATTCGCCGGTGCTCATCGCCGATCGCTCCGCCATCCCCCTCGCCACCCCGCAGGAGGAGTGGAAACGTGACTACTTCCCCGTGCCGCAGCACGACGACGCCACCGTGACCGGCCTAACCGCCGACCCCGACCGCGACGGCGTCATTAACCTCCTCGAATACGCCCTCGCCAGCGACCCGCTGCAAAGTGGCACGGGCAGCCTGCCCGTGATTTCCGTCGTTCCATCCCCCCCCTCACTCCCTCCAGCTTTCTTTTCTCCGCGCCCGCCCCGACCTCACCTACCTCGTCGAGGCCACGTCCGACCTCTCCGCCCCGCTCTGGGAAACCATCGCCACCAACCCCGGGACGGTCGGCCAACTCGTCACCGTCCCCGACGCCGGGACCACTCCGCCCGCTCCCACCCGCTTTCTCCGCCTCCGCGTCACCACTCCCTGATGCCCGTCACCCAAAAATGAACACTACCCGCCACGCCCTCCTCGCCACCCTCTTCGCCCTCGCGCTGCCCGCCGCGCTCCCGAGCCCCGCCTCCGCCGGCACCCTCCTGCGCCAGGCTTTCGACACCGCCCCCGATCCCGCCGCCTGGCCCCTCACCACCGAGCGCCGCAGCTTGCCCGGCGTCTTGGCCGGTCCCTTCGGCACCATCGACGTCCCCGACACCTCCACACCCTCCGGCGGCCTCCGCCTTGCCGTCGAGGGCACCGCCCGCGAGGGCTGGAGCGACGCCATCACCAGCGGCCCGCTCGCGGTGAAAAATCAGGAAACCCACCTGGGCAAACTCACCCTCGCCTTCGACCTCGCCGCCGCCCGCGCCCTGCCCGTGCGCGTCGTCGTTAGCTCCTACGACGCCGAGCGCCGCCCCACCGGCGCACTCCAGACCCTCGTCTATCCCGCCGCCGCCGATTTCTACCAACGCCACGCCCTCGAGCTCGCCGACTTTAAGCCCGCCGCCGACAGCCCCGGCGCCTTCGATCCCACCGCGCCCTACGTCGGCTTTAGCTTCGCCCTCGATTCCACCGAAGGCTGGCCCGCCGTCGCGCGTCACGAACTGCGCCTCGACAACCTCCACTACTCCACGCCCGCCTACTACGTCGCCCCCGCCGGCGACGACACCGCCCACGATGGCCGCACCGCCGCCACCGCCTTCGCCACCCCGCAACGCGCCCTCGATGCCGCCCTCCCCGGCGACATCATTCTCCTCCTCGACGGCACCTACCACGCCACCACCCCGCCCACTCTGCGCGCCCGAGAAAAAATCGCCGTCGCCCGCTTCGTCCGCCCCGGCCAACCCGGGGCCTGGATCACCCTGAAAAACTACCCCGGCCAACGTCCCGTCATCTCCGCCCACTCTCGCGACGGCATCAACATCAGCCGCCCACCCGCCGACAGCCCCGAGGCCGATCAAAAACTCTCCTACCTCGAAGTGCGCGGCCTCCACATCCGCGGCAACGCCGACACCGCCCGCACCGAGTTCCCCGACAAAATCGGCACCTGGGCCCCGGAAACCAACTCCCAAGGCATCGTCGTCAACGGCCGCTTCACCCCGCACCCCGGCGAGCGCGGCCCCGGCGAGATCGTCCACCACATCCGCCTCGCCGACAACCTCGTCGAACAATGCGCCGGCGACGGCATCTACATCGAATACGCGGACTGGCTCTTCGTGGAAAACAACCGCATCCGCGACAACTGCCACGTCACCATCGGCTACGCCCCCGCCGGTGCCGCCGTCATGGGCTACGCGAATTTCGACACCTCCGACGACACCTACAAAATGCTCTTCGCCCGCAACGAGGCCTCCGGCAACCGCCTCGAGGTTTTCAACGGCCCGAGTAACAAACGCCCGCGCACCGAATTCTTCAACGGCAACGGTTTCCTCTTCGACGCCAACGCCGAGACCCCCTCCAAAGGCTACTATTTCGGCCGGACCCTCGTGCAAAACAACCTCGCCCACCACAACGGCGCCGCCGGCATCCAGATCTGGGGCAATCACCGCATGGACGTCATCCACAACACCGTTTACCAAAACGCCACCGTCCTCCCCTGGGGCGAGGTCGGCTTCGAGCGCACCCGCGACATCCGCTTCGTCAACAACCTCGTCGTCGCCCGCGCCACCAACCCGCTCGACACCTGGCAACCCCGCGTCCATGACCGCTGGGCCGAGCGCGTCCTTCGTCTCCACAACCTCTACTGGGGCGGCGTCAAACCCCACGTCGTCGGCATCAACGACATCCTCGCCGAGCCGCGCTTCACTAACGCTTCCGCCGATCCCGCCACCGCCGACTACCGCCTCCACCCCGACAGCCCCGGCCTCGCCGCCGCCCGCTGGGAAACCTACTCCCCCGCCATCGATTTCGCCGGCCGCCGCCGCCCCGCCAACACCCCGGCCGATCTCGGCGCCTTCCAAAACTAACCCCTCTCGTGTCACCATGAAACGAATACGCGCCCTATTCCTCCTGCCCTTCCTCGCCTTCGCCGGCGTGGCCTCTCTCGCGGCCGCCCCCGCCGGGACCGACCGCCATCCCTTCCCGCACAACGTCACCTACGCCCACGGCATTGCCCCGCAAAACGTTTCCCAGGCCGATAAAAACGCCGACCTCGAAAAAATGTGGCGGGCCTGGCGCAAGACCTACCTGATTCAGGAAGGCGCCGCGCCCGGCGAACTCCGCGTCACCACGGGCGGCCCGCGCGGCTTCGCCATCTCCGAGGGCATCGGCTTCGGCATGTTGATCTCCGTTTACATGGCCGCCCCGGACAACCCCGGTCGCGCCGACTTCGACGCGCTCGCCCGTTTCTACCTCCGCCACGAAAAAGTGGCCGGCGGCGAGCGCTACGGCCTCATGGCCTGGCGCATCAGCCCCGACAACAAGATCGCCGACAACTGGGTCGCCCCCGACGGCGACATCGACGCCGCCTTCGCCTTCCTCGTCGCCGACCGCAAGTGGGGTAGCGACGGCGCGATCAACTACCGCGCCCACGGCCTGCGCGTCATCAACAGCCTCATGAAATGGTCGGTCAACAAACCCTCCTTCACCATTTCGCGCGGCGAGTTCGAGTCGGGCTACACCATGAGTTCCTACCACATCGTCAGCCTCTTCCCCGCCTTCGCGAAGGCCTCGGGCGACGAGCGCTGGAACCAGGTCATCGCCTCCTCGTATGCGATGTATGAATACTTCCTGAAGCTCAACCCGTCCACCGCGCTCACGCCCTTCACCTTTACGGTGAAGGACTACGGCTTCAGCAAACGCGGCTACACCTACGGCTACGATTCCAGCCGGGTGCCCTGGCGCGTCGCCCTCGACCACCTCTGGCGCGGCGACGCCGCCTCGCCGGTCGCGAAGCTCCTGCCCGACCGCAACGCCAAGTGGCTCAAGGCAACCACCGGCGGCGACCTCGATTCGCCCTACGCCCGCTACAACCTCGACGGCACGCGTTTCAAGGACAGCGGCAAAGACCCGCGCATCACCGTAGCCCCCATGGCGGTCGGCGCGATGGTGGACGCGTCCAACCAGGAGTGGCTCGACACCCAATACGCCTGGCTCCGCCGCCAGATCCCCGGCGAGCGCGTGGATGGCGCCGGCCCCAGCTACTTTGCCGACACCGTCATGGTCTGCTGCATGCTCGTCCTCACCGGTAACATGCCCGACCTCTCCGAGTAGGCGGCGCGACTGCGTCCCGGTGGCGCAAACTTCCAGTTTTGCGTCGGCGCGGGCTGGAAGCCCGCGTTGCACCCACCCCCGCAGCCCCTCCGGCGCCGCGCGCGCCACCGATCTCGTGGGCTGGTCCGCTGGCGTCCTGGCAAGCGGTGGCCATCGGCGACATAGCCCACACGCCCGGCATGCGGCAACTCCTGCAAAACGCCCACCCCGCCGCCGGCGGCCCACCGGCCGGCGGGATGCGGCGATCCCGCCCTACAAGTCCATGCCCCTGGCGATGAGGCCGGCGTAGATGCGCGCGCTGGCAAGGAGTTCGCGGAGCGAGGCGCGCTCGTTTACCGCGTGGCAATCCTCGCCGCCGGGGCCGTGGCCGAGCGTGGGGATTTTGAGGTAATGCGCGAAGAAATGCATGTCGTTGAACCCGGTGGAGCAGCCGAAGACGGCCTTGCACCGGCGCTCGCGGCTGACCTGGCCGGCGAGGGCGGCGGCGAAGGGGTGATCGGGCGGGGCGAAACAGGCGTGGTTCTCGGAAACTTTGGTCACGGTGATGCGGCACTTCGGGATGGCCTTCGCGGTGGCGGCGAGGAAGGCGCGCAACTCGCGCTCGGCGTCGGCCACGGTCTCGGTGGGCAACACGCGCCGGTCGATGCTGAAGCGGGCGAGCGCGGGCACGGTGTTGATCTTGCCTCCCTCGCCGATGGAGAAGACTCCGCCGACGTTGAGGGTGGGGCGGCGCACCTCGCCGTTGGGCGCGGTGAAGGTGCGGGCGGCGAGCTGGGCGGCGTGTTCCTTGAGCGCGAGCACGAGGTGGGCGGTGTGCTCGAGGGCGTTGATGCCTTTGTGCGGGATGCTGCCATGGGCGGCGAGGCCGTGCACGGTGACCTCGAGCCAGACGACGCCGTTGTGCCCGCAACCGATGCGGCGGCCCTCGCCGCCTTCGAGGATGAGGGCGTAGTCGGGCTGGATGCCGGCGTGCTTGACGACCCAGCCGGAGCCGAGCTCGGAATCGGTTTCCTCGTCGGAGGTGAAGGAGACCTCGACGTTCAGCGCGGGCGCGGTGCGGGTGGCCTTTAGCGCGCGCAGGGCGAGGAGCAGGCTGGCGATGGCGCCTTTCATGTCGGCGGTGCCGCGGCCGAAGATCCAGCCGTCCTCGACCTCGCCGGAGAAGGGCGAGTCGTGTCGCCAGGTTCCGGATACGGGGACGACGTCGTAGTGGGCGTTGAAGTGGAGGGTTTTTGGCCCGGCGGCGCCGGTGGAGGCGGAGGCGGGGGCGGGCGCGTCGAGGCGGCCGAGGACGTTCCAGCGCGCGAGGTGTTGCTGCGCGGGCGCGAGGAATTTTTTGGCGTAGGCGTCGGGCACGCGCAGGCGGCGGGCGGCCAGGCCGGCGCGGGTGAGCTCGGTGGTGAGCAGCCGGGTGATGGCGTCGTAGTCCTCGCCGGGGGGATTGACGGTGGGGATGCGGACGAGGCGGCGGAGGAGGGCGATCAGGTCGGCCTCGTGGGCGTCGATGTAGGCGGCGGGCGTCATGCGTGCGGCCAGCGTCGAGGGCCGGGCGGTCCGGGTCAACGACGACGCCGCCGGTCCGGGTCGGTCACCGGGTGAAGTGGACGTAGAGGAGGCGGAGCATCACGAGGCAGACCATGGTGAGGAAAAGGGGGCGCACGAAGCGCGCGCCGCGTCGCACCGCGAGACCGGCGCCGAGGCGCGCGCCGATCAGTTGACCCGCGCCCATGGTCAAACCCGAGGCGAGATGCACCTGCCCGGCCCAGGCGAAGAGGGCGAGCGAGGCGAGGTTGCTGGTCGCGTTCATCACCTTGGTATAGGCGGTCGCCTTGAGGAAATTTTGTCCCTGCAGGCCGACCAGCGCGATGGTCCAGAACGAGCCGGTGCCGGGGCCGAAAAAGCCGTCGTAGAATCCGAGCCCAAGGCCGAAGGTGGTGAAAAACACCGAGGCGGCCAGCCGCGGCGGGTGGTCCCGCTCGCCTAGCCGCGGGCGGGCCAGGGTGTAGACCACGATGGCGCCGAGCAGCCACGGGATGGCCGCCTCGAGGAAACGCGGGTCCACGGATTGCACGACCGCCGCGCCGGCCAGCGCGCCGACCAGCGTGGCCGACACGCCCACGCGGCACTCGCGAGGATCGAGCAGCCCGTGGCGCGCGTAGCGGGTGGCGGCCATGACCGCGCCGAAGCTGGATTGGAGTTTGTTGGTGCCCAGGGCCAGGGGCGCGGGCAGCCCGATATTGAGTAGCATCGGCAGCGAGAGGATGCCCCCTCCGCCCGCCACGGCGTCGACCAAACCGGCGCAGAGGCCGACCAGAAAAAGCAGTGGGTAAAGGTGGAGGGCGAGGTCCATGCGCGGCGGGAGGCCGGGAAGCTGCGGGGCGGGCGAAGGCCGGGCAATGGGCAAAACGCCGATTCCGGGGTAGACGGGCGGCTTCGCCGGAGGCGGACAAGGCTGCGCCTTTGACAAGGCGCGGCGCGCCCCGCTTGGTTTCCCTCATGTCGTCCCTCGCCGAACTTCGCAAAGACTACAGCCTCGCCGGGCTCCTGGAAAAGGATCTGGCGAAAGACCCGTTCCGGCAGTTCGAGAGGTGGTTCCAGGAGGCGGAGGGGGCGAAGCTGATCGAGCCCAACGCAATGATTATGTCGTCGGTCGGCTCGGACGGGCGGCCGTCGTCGCGCACGGTGTTGCTCAAGGGGCTGGACGGGCGCGGATTTGTTTTCTTTTCAAACTATGAGAGCCGCAAGGGCCGCGAGCTGGCTCACAGCCCGCGGGTGGCGCTGGTGTTTCCCTGGCTGGCGTTGGAGCGGCAGGTGGTCGTGGAGGGCGCGGTGACACGGGTGTCGCGCGAGGAGAACGAGGCGTATTTCCACTCGCGGCCGCGGGCCAGTCAGCTCGGCGCGTGGGTATCGCCCCAAAGTACGATCATCACGGGGCGCCCCGTGCTGGAGGATGCGATGAAGGCGCTGGAGCAAAAATACGCCGGGCTGGAGGTGCCGCTGCCGCCGTCCTGGGGCGGGTATCGGGTGGCGCCGGAGACGGTGGAGTTCTGGCAGGGGCGGCGTAGCCGGCTGCACGATCGTCTGCGCTACCGGCGCGATGCGAAAACCGGCGACTGGGCGGTCGAGCGCCTGGCGCCGTGAGCACGAGCCGGCGAGGAGACCCATCCAATACGGCCAATGATGCTGCTCCATCTGGTGCGACACGCCCACGCGGTGGACGAGGAGGAGGAACCGACGCGGCCGCTGAGCGCGCGCGGGCGCGGCGAGGTGGCGCGGCTGGCGCGGTTTTTTGCGGGCAACGGCTGTTTCGCGCCCGCGCAGATCTGGCATAGTCCGTTGCGGCGTTCGCGTGAGACGACGGACGACCTGGTGGCGCGGCTGGCGCTCGAGGCGGTGGTGGTGGAGACGCCGGGGCTGCTCCCGGAGGACGAGCCGCAGGAGGTGGCGGAGCGCCTGCAACTGCACCCGAAGGATCGCGGCGACCTGGCGCTGGTGGGGCACGAGCCGCATCTTTCGCGGCTGGCTTCGCTGCTGGTGCGCGGGCGCAAATCACCGGATTTGTTTAATTTGAATAAGGCGGCGGTGCTGACGCTGGAGCTGACCGACGCGGAGCATAAAAAGACCGGCCTCGCGCGCTGGCGGGTGCGCTGGCACGTGGCGCCGGAGCTATTGCCGGCGGAGGCGGCTGCCGCGGCGGCGGCGGACGCCGGGGTCGTGGCGGCGGCGGTGGGCGGGGCGGCGGCGGCTTTGACGCAGTCCCTTTTAACGACATGAAAATCTTGCTGACAGGCGCATCGGGGCTGGTGGGGGCGGCGTTCGCGGAGGCGGCGAAACGGCGTGGTCACCACGTGGTCGGGGTGGTGGGGCGGGCGACGTTTTCGGTGCCCGGACTGGCGGAGAAACGCGCGCTGGATTTGGAGAACCTGGCCGGGGTGACCGCGTTGGTCCTGGAGGTGTTTCCCGATGCGGTGGTGAACTGCGCGGCGGTGTCGGAACCGGCCTCCTGCGACGCCGATCCGGCGCGGGCGCAGGCATTGAACGTGGCGCTGCCGGCGCTGCTCGCGAAGCTGGCGCATCACCTGAGCGCGCGCTTCGTGCATGTCTCGACCGAGCAGGTCTTCGACGGCACGCGCGCGCCCTACGCGGTGGGCGACGCGCCGAGGCCGCTCAACCTCTACGGGCGGCAGAAACTTGAGAGCGAACGGCAGGTCCACGCGGCGGCGTCGGAGTTCGCGGTGACGCTGCGCGCGCCGCTGCTCACGGGCAACAGCCCCGGCGGGGCGCGCAGTCTCCACGAGCGACTGCTGGCGGACTGGGCGGGGGGAAAAACGCCGCGTCTGTATCGCGATGAGATCCGCCAGCCCTGCACGGCGGGGAATCTCGCGGAGGTCATGGTGGAGCTGTGCGAAAGGCGGGACCTGAAAGGAGTGTTCCACTGGGCGGGTGCGGAGGCGCTGTCGCGGGTGGACCTGGCGAAACGCATCCGCGCGCACTTCAAATTATCGGCCGACGCGGCGCCGATCACGGAGGTGAACCGTGCGGACGACGCGGCGGCGACTGCGCGGCGTCCGGCGGATTTGCGGCTGGAGTTAAAGCCGCTCGCGGGAGTGTTGAAGACGCCGATCGAGACTTTCGACGCGCAGTTGGATCAACTGGTACTGCCGGTGCCGGTGCGGGAGTGGTATTTTAAGTTATGAAAGGCCGAGGTGGAGTCGGCGAAGGAATCGACGTGCGAGGGTTGGCGTCAAAAATCCTAAAGCGTCGCCATAACGGACTGGGTGGAGGTGGAAAGTGGCGGTGAAATTGGAGGTGTTGCCCGCGCGGAGCGATTCGGCGGCGGCGAATATGGCGGCGGATTTTTTGCTGCTGCGGCGCTACCCGGCGGAGCGGCGCGAGCGGGCGCGGTTTCGAGCCTATGGCTGGCATCGGCCCGCGTGGAGTTTTGGCTACAGCCAGAAGATCGTGTGGGTGCGCGGGCAGTTGCCGGCGGAGGCGGAGGGGGCGGAGCTGGTGCGGCGGCCGACGGGCGGCGGGGTGGTGGATCACCGCGAGGACTGGACCTACGCGCTGGTGATCCCGCGTGGGCACGCGCTGGAGGCGGCGCGCGCGGTGGAGAGTTACCGCGTGGTGCATGCGGCGCTGGCGGCGGCGCTGGCGAGTCTCGGGCAGGCGGCGGAGGTGAAGGAGCGGTGCGAGACGGCGGAGGACGGCGCGGGGTGCGGTATTGAAAAGGGCCCGACGGTGTGTTTCGCGCGGGCGGAGTTGTGTGATGTGCTCAATCCGGTGACGGGGGCAAAGATCGCGGGGGCGGCGCAGAAACGCACGAAGGAGGGGCTGTTGTTCCAGGGCTCGATCTGGCGCCCGGCGGCGGAGGCGGTGCGGGATTGGGACGCGTTCGAGGCGGCGTTCGTCGCGGAGCTGGCAAAGGCGCTCGGGGCCGAGGCGGAGGAGGCGCCCTGGCCAGACTTCGCCGAGGGCGAACACGAGGCGCTGACCGAGCAGTATGCGTCGGCGGAATGGACGGAGGCGCGGTAGGGCTGGGTTGCGGGAAACAGGCGTTGTAGCAAAGGTATTTAACCCGAAATCCGAAGTGGGAGCCGATGAGATGGCACAAGATGCTGGATCAGATGGTCGTTCGTGAATCCCGAAGTGCACTGAATAGTGCATTGAGCCCGAAATCCGGAATGGGAGCCGATGAGATTGCGCAAGAAGCTGGATCAGATCGTTGTTCGGGAATCCCGAGGTGCACTGAATAGTGCATTGAGCGGGTGAACAAACGCGCAGATGACCAGCAGATTACGCCAGATCGCGGCGCTCCTCTTCGGATTTCGGGTTGAGCGGGTGAACGGACGAGCAGATGAGCAGCAGATTGCGCCAGATCGCGGCGATCCACTTCGGATTTCGGGTTTAACGGTGCTCGGCACGACCCCGCACGCCCTGCGGGTTTGCTTGGCGCGGGCCCCCGGGGCGAGCGTGCGCGGCATGCAGCTTTTCCTCGCGGACGACCGCCCCACCGTCGCATCGGCCCGCTAACTGGAGCACAGCCTCCTGCTCGCCTCGCTGGTCGGGGGGATTGGCTGGGCTGGCGGTCGGCGCGCTCACTCACCTGCTGGGCACGGACACCTTCCTCAGGCTGAGCGCGGGCAACCCCGATGCGACCGCACCCTTCGGCCACGGTTTTCACGGCCGGCGGGACGGCGGCACTGTCAACGTCCTTTCCTGGAGTTAATGTGTATCTTAATGCCTTTATTACATGTGTTTATGGATCTATAAAAAATATTGTTGTTACGGTAAATCACTGATGTGTACAGGGTCTTTTACCCGTGCGTTCCCTCGTTTTTCTGCTTACGATTCCAGCTCTGCTAAACCCGAAATCCGAAGTGGATCGCCGCGATCTGGCGCAATCTGCTGGTCATCTGCTCGTTTGTTCACCCGCTCAATGCACTATTCAGTGCACCTCGGGATTCACGAACGACCATCTGATCCAACTTCTTGCGCCATCTC
>JBBRHC010000056.1:0-14607 GCA_038223295.1 Opitutales bacterium | reverse complement strand
AACGGCATCGAGGCTCAGCACAGGCTCCGCCTCGGGGTGGGCCGCAGACGGGGCCATGCCCGTCACTTCCCTCACGTTCTTCCGCTCGATCTGCCGTAAAATGAGATCCACCCACATCGCTTGTTCTGGAGTTAGCTTACTCTCTATCAGCTCCTTCTGACCTGACAACAGGAGCGCAACGCGCCGGGCGACTGCCGCGCGGTCACCCTCCGCCACCGCCGCGTCGCCGAGGGAGGCGACTATGCGCTGCCGTGGGCTATCCTCCTCGTTACGAAAGGCTTGTATAAGCTGAAGAACGATTCCGGAGGGGGTTTTCTTATGGCGGAAAAACATGCAGGTCCGTAATTTGCAGATAATTACAAAAAAGCAAGCTAAATACTTATTTATAGGCACTACAGAATTAAAATAAAATACGTGTGTTGGTAATTAACAACTTACGTAATTAAGACCCCGGAAATTGCGAAAAATGCCTTCCGAGCACCGAACTCGGGTTAAGCACGCTGTTGTTTTCGAGGCGGACGGAGGTGTTCAAGCCGGCGGGATCGAGGGTCCGGCCAGCGAGGTCGAGGGTGGCGGCATCGAGCACGAGGGTGGCGCCGGACGAAGAGAGCTTAGGTGAGAACGGGAAAGAAAAGGTGTTGTTTTCGAGGCGGAGCTGGCCGCCGGCCTGCGGGCGCAGCACGCCTCCGTAGCTGGAGAGATCGAGCGGGCCGGTGACACGGATGACGGGGGAGATGACGGCACCGGAGCCGGCGAGGGCGAGCTGGCCGAAGCCGATGGAGTCGGGCGCGGTGAGGGTGCCGCCGAGAGTGAGGGTGCGGGTGGTGACGGAGGCATCGGTGGTTAAGCCGACGCGCCCGGTGAAGGTGCGGGCGCCGGTGAGGGCGAGGTCGCTGCCGAGGGCCAGGGTGTAGCCCGCGCCCGGAGTCAGCGGGCGAAAGTTGGCGGTCGACAGATCGGTGGCGCCGAGCAGGCGGAGGTGGCCTTGGGCGAAGAAGGTGCCGTCGAACTCGACGTCCAGGAACGTATTGGCGAAGCCACCGGACGGAGCGCCGCCAAAGCCGATCTCGAAGCGGGAGTCGCCGGTATCGCCGGCGATGCGCCCGCCCTCGATCGTGACGCCGTTTTCGAGGCGGATGGTGCCATTGAAGGCGGTGAGCGTCTTCGGGATGGGGGTGCCGCCGGGAGAGGCAGGCGGGAGCGTGTTAACGAAGCGGATTTCGTCGAGCTCGAGACGGCCGCCCGAGGAAACTTCGGGGTTGTTGCCGCGGAAGACCCCGGGTGAGAAAGAGCCGTTGAAGTCAACCAAGCTGGTGAGACGGATCGTACCGCCGCCGGTGGGGACGATGGGGCTCGCGGACAACACTTTGGGGTCGTAGGTGGCGATGAGCCCGTCGTTGGTGAAAGTGTTGAACGAGCCCGGGCTCAAACCGCCGCCGCTGCGGATGGTAATCGCAATCGTGCCCTCGTCATAGGCGTAGATGCGACCGGTGGAGGAATTAAAGTGTTGGCCGGCACCGCCGGTGTTCGAGAGGGAATTCAGGCCGAAACTGAGCCTCCCACCGGAGCGCACCGACTCGATGTCGCCTTGGTTGGTGAGCTGGAGGCTGGTGAAGTTGCCCGTATAGGCAGGCCCGGATAAAGGAAACGCGTAGAGGATGCCGTCTGAATTTGTGATGAGATGGCCGGGGCCGTTGATGACGCGGGCGGTGTCCTGGTTGGGAAAGAAAAAGTTGAAGGGGCTGTAGATGGAGCCCCCGAGCATGCGCAGGACGCCCCTGCCATCGTCGAGCGAAGTATTGCCGGCGGAGACGGCCAACGTGATTCGGGCGCCGTTCGAGCGAATCTCGAAGCTGCCGATGCGGCCCGTGGCGCTGTCGCGGCCGAGCACGATGGCGCCGTCATTCCGGATGTCGCCACCGTGGCGCACAAAGGCACCATTCGTGAGGGTGATGCTCCCGCCATCAGAAATGGCGAAAGCGCCGGACGGGGCGTAAACTTGGAAAAACTGACTGCCGGGCGAAGTCAGGAACATGGCGATATCGACGGGAGTGTCGAAGAGGGTGGGGACGTTGCCCGGATCGAATTGGGCGTGTGTCAGAGCCGAGCTGCCCGCGTAAAGAGCGGTGAGAAGGCCGGCATGGGCCAGGGAGCGAGTGGGTAGCCGAGGAGCCATTGGATTCATTTTCTATTACAATGCACTATGTTGCCCTCATATGGCGATAAACCGCAGGGGGCCATGGGGTGATTTACCCACTTCTGACGCGTTGCGTTAACCAACACGAAACAAACCCGAATGGCTATGACCACCGGGCAATGATATTCGGAAGGTAAACTACTTCCGGTGGGGCGCCCGATTTATCACAAAATCCCCCCGCCAGAGCCAACCCCTCCAACTTTACAGGATGGGGGGACCGACCTCGACGAACTAAAAGGCCCGCCCCCCGTTTCAAAGAAACCGTCTGTATAGGCCCTCTTGGTCCTCCGTAACTAAAACAACCTTTGGAACGCTAGAGCCGATGCAGCACTTCATACGCCGACTTCATACTAGCGAGACGCGGGGCGGGACGGGGCGCTTCGACGGATAGGAGACAACTCGCGCTGCCAGCGACTATCGCCCGGTGATGGTGAGTTTGACGTTATCCAAAAGAAATTCGTCCGCCTCCTTCCACTGATTCGCCACCATGTTGAAATTTATACTTCCCACGGCTTCGGTCATTCCGTTTAAATAAAGATCGCGGATGTATGTCACAACCCGACTCATATGCTTCTCTTGTATATCCGCTCCGGAGAATGTATAGTGCGCATATCCCCCGGTTCCGACAATCTCTCCCAAGACAATACGGTTGGGCCAGGTAGTGGTTCCCACATCCACCCCTTTGGGCACACTGAGTTGCAAATTTATCTCGAAGGTTCGATTCAGGGGGAGCTTTGCATCCACACTAAACTGGATCGACCGAATCGGCTCAACCAAAGGCAGGCTGTCCTTGAACATGGGAAGTTTTATATTATTAAACGACAATGTCATGAAACCCGTCGCGGGCTTGATCAGTTTCCCGTAGATGCCTCCGGTCCCGTCCAAGCCATAACCGACGGCATAGGTTATCTCCACCTGACCATCATTGCTCCATGCCCCCAGGCCCCCGATAGTCTCCCAAGTGGTCCCTTTGGCGGGCGGATACATATTGGTACTGGTAGTGGGTTTTTCAAAAGCAACATTTAATACCACCTGGGGCGTCTGGGCGCGGAGCGCGCCGGGGTTGACGACGCAAAGAGCCAATAAGATCAGAGAAGGATAAGTTTTCACGGGATCATTTATATATAGGAATGCAGATGAACTGTTGGAGTCTAACTTAAACCATATGGCGCGCGGATTGCGGTGGTTTGTCGAACGCCTTTCCAAGACGGTGAGTGAAAGTCTCGGATAGGCTAGATCGTGAAGAAATTCACATAAACTAGTTTGGCAAGCATATTTTGGGTCACAGGGTGCAAACGGGCAGTATTCAGTATCCCAACGTGGCTCTATGTTCCCTGAATCGAAGCATCCACTCTCTATGAGTAAATTATGAGGCCCATGCCGTGCAGCATGGGCCTTATAATTTCGGGCCAGGATTTTATTATCAGATAAAACGCTTCGATCTAATCGCTCAGGGAGTAAACGCGGGGACGAAGGTCGGCACGCGGACAATTTCCACGTGATCTACATCCACCGTGTTGCTTGGCGCGGCGGAGCCGGGTTTCCAAAACAGAACCTCGGCCCTGGTCGCGGTGGGATGGGCGGAAACGTCGATGACCGCCGTTTCGTAACGCTTCCACGCGGTGCTGCCGCCGACGAGGACCGCTTGGCTAGTAAGGACTGCGTTGGTCGCGGTCTTGAGCACCAAGCTGGCACTCAAGTTGTAGCCCAGATTCGCCGAAGGTTTGGCCCAGAATACCAGTTTGATCTTGGCCGGCAGGGGAGAGGTCAAGGTCTCGGTGCGCGTGAGCCCCCCATTCGCGATTGCACCCATGCGCGCGACTTTGATACCGAAGACGCCGCCGGTTTGGACGCTGGTGACCGCGTTGGAGTTAAATCCCCAGCCGGAAAGATCGGATTCGAAGCTCGGATTGCCAAGCAGGTTCCGCAGCGTGGTCGTGGGAGTGAAAATCCCGTAAGAGCGCCCCCCCGTGGTGATCCATACTTGGCCGGCAACGTGCGGGGAGAGGGTCGTGTATTTCGCGGTGCCGAAACGGAAATTTTCGCGGGTAATTTCGTCGTTCCACGTAGCGCCGTTGTCCGACGAGAGGTAGATACGATTGACTAAGTCGCTCCCGCGTTTACCGAGGACGCAGATAATACCGTCGCGAGCCGATACATCCTGGGCTGAGGTGAAGCCGGAGACGCTGTTCCATAACACGCCACGATTGTTACTGAACTTGAGGCCAATCGATACGTCTTCGCCCGCTACCCAGAGGCGCGGAATCGGAACCCCGACGGAGCCTGAGCTGTCGGGACGGGAATCGACCGCGAGCCTAAAGTTGTTACCCACCCATTGCGCACTTGGATGCGTGAGCCTGACCCAGGTTTTTCCGGTCGGGACGGGTGGCACCGTCCCCGGAGTTCCGGTGGAACGATACAGCCCAGCCCCTGCCGTGGCCTGCCCAGGCTCGACCGTATAGGCGAGGTAAACGGTATTGGCATCGGCGGAATCGCGCTCGAATTGCGTATATGCAGCCCACTCGTGGCCTACCATCAGCCCATTGGCAGGGAAAGCAATTGTACTGGAAATGACCGCTTGGGTATAACGCGTCGCGTTGCCGGCCGGGCCATTCTCAGTATAATAAACACCGCCTGCGTCGATCCCCGTTACGTAGGGGTTGAGTCCTACATGCCCAGGCGGAAACTTTTTGGTCATGCCGGTGGTAGAGACGATGTAGCTGCTCAGATTCGGAGACGTGGCCACCACACCCTGGAAAGTCCCCGCGACGTGAGTGCGCGGAGCACTTCCGACCGGGCCAAGCGCCAAACCCTGGGAAGCCAATTGAGCTGCGGTGGGTAATAACGGGGGTAAACCAATCGCCTGGGTGTCGGCGACAAAGGGAATCTCGATATTCCATTTAGCCCCTTGTGTATCGGTGCTCCACAGCCGCCCGTTGGGCACACCATTCGACTCGTCAAACAGACCGCCGAAGACGAAGGCCTTGCCTACATTATCCAAAAGCACCCGAAAGGAGTAGGCGTGGCTGTCGGGCCATTTATAATTACCATGCAAAATGGCGTTTGGTTCGGGGTTGACGGTGCCATCGGCCTTGAGGCCGCCATCAACGATCACGGCGGCGCCGATATCGCCCACCGGGAGATACACCCGACGCGGATCGCTCGGGTCGAAGGTGGGCGGCTGGCCCACGACCTCGCCAATGCCGGACACCAAATGACGCCATTCCCTGACGGTGGATGGGGTCGCGCTTAGGACCCGGTCGCTACGGATAAAACTAAACCCGGAGTTCCCATACCATCGGTTAGGGTCGATCGTATCTTGCGTGATATGATTAAAGGGATTCACCCCCGCCGTGGTAGGGTCCATCCACTGCGGCCAAGAATAACCAGTGGCGGGATTCTCCGGGAGTGGTTTTACGTCTATCCTCGTCCAGGTCCACGGCAGCGTGGTGGTATCCGCCACTTGAATATCATCCTGGTTGGGTTTGACCAGAAGCTTCCCTGCGTGGTCGTGCACGCCCACGGTGCCGGCCAGCACCGCAAGACCGGTGAACTGGCTCGCCGAGGCAATTGGACTGCGGCCGTCGGCAAGAATGAACTCGGCGGTGATATTTACGTATTGATAAGTTGCGGGATTCGCCCAATTCGTGGCGGTGATTTTGTACAAATAATTCGCATCAGCTGTAGGAACCGGAGTATTAATGGCGTTCTGCCAACGCGTCCGGTACTTGCCGTAGGTAATGCCCACGATCGCCGTGCCATCGAGAAGACGAACGATACGCCATACCTTGAAGGGTATGGGCTGCAGCTGCGCATCGAGACCGACCATGGGTAGGCGGGTCCAGGTATTGTTATTTGCATCGGTCGAAACGAAAAGTCCTTTGTCGCCTCCCGCCCAAACCTCTCCGGTTCGATTGGGGGCGATGAATAGCGACGAAAAATTAAGTTTAAACCCATCTGTGACGTTAAATACGTTAGGGGCCACTTCGGTCCATGTGTTCACATTGCCGGCGTTGGTCGAGCGCCACAAGCCCTGACCCCTGCTGCCGGCCCACACCGTCTCGGGACTGGAGCCGGTGGAGCCGGGCTTCACGATGATGCATTCGCCGCCGATACGCAGATCGTTGTTTCCACCAAAAGTCACGTTCGGGAGCACCTTCGTCCAAGCGTCGCCGCCGTTGGTGCTTTTCCAAACGCCGCGATTGATGTCGGTGAAGCCGTGATTCGGGTCGGGGGAATAACTTCCGCTACCCACCGCTTGAAAGACCGTCCAAGCGTAATTGCCTATGGCGACGCCTTGCACACTCAAACCACCGGGCGAACTCATATTACCGCTGAGGAAGATCCAACTAACGCCGGCATCCACACTGCGATAGATTCCTCCGACATCGGTTCGCGCATACAGCACGCGGTAATTGGAATCGGCATTTTTAACCGCGGTGCCGGTTACCCAGCCGCCGCCTTGAAGGTCGATCTGGCGAAAGCTACCGGGAACCGGCACCGTTTGGGCGGAGAGCGGCGTGCTTTGAAGCAAACCGCTAATAAGAGCTAGGAGGACCAGAGACGAGCGACGGGCGCGGAGCGCGCGCAACCGTAGAGTGGGCGAGGTGTTTTTCATGGGATAGGTGTCTCGAAAGTCGTTCGTATACAATCCCCATGATGGGACCGGCACTGTGCTCGCGAATGTCGCGATACGGAGGCCAGTTCAAAAGCGGGGCTACTTTGGAAGGGGGGATGCTAAGACAAATGGGATAGAACGACTCGATACGCATCCTCCTCGCCTCGACCGGGCGCGAGTAGTCCGCAGTTTTAATAATAATCACAAATAGTCCGACGGGCGACTGTAAGCCAAGTCTAGGCCCTGATCACCAATTAGTAAGCCCCCGGCGACCCGCGCAAATACGCTCACCATTCACGCACGGTCACTTTTACGCGCATGGTCGCGTGGCATTCGGGGGAACCAATAAAACTGCCGGCGATGGGGGGCGCGTCCGCCGGATGCCGGGTGACCGCGACCGGAATGTGATCGTCCCCGGTCAGCCGCCCGCTGGTGAGGTCAAAACCCTTCCAGCCCGCCCCCGGCAGGTAAACTTCAGCCCAAGCGTGGGTTGAGCCATCCCCCTGGACCGTGAGCGGCGCGTGTAAATAACCGCTGACAAAGCGGGCGGCCAATCCGAAGAAGCGGCAGGCCTCGATAAACAAAGTGGCGAAATCGCGGCAAGAGCCCGCCCGCCGCTGCAAGGTATCCGCCGGGCGTTGCACGCCCGGCTCCTCGCGTTGGCCGTAGGTAAATCCCTTCGCAATGGCCTGGGCCATATCATATAACAACGTGTAGGTCTCGATCATCTCCCCCGGTCGCCAAAACCCGGTCACCCAGTCGCGCACCACCGCGCTGTCGCTGGGAAAACAGGGCATCTGGTAAGGGATCATCTCCACCCGCTCCGAGAGATCGAAGTGGAAAGGAAACATTACCGCGCGCTCATCCACCCGAAAATTGAGCGGTCGCACCTGAAAATGCTGCAAGAGCACCTCGCTGCGGATCGACAGCTCTTCCACCGGTTTTTCAAAGGTCACTATTCCCACGGAGTTTCCATATATATCATGCTGCCAGAGGAGCTCGTGAGGGGGCGAAATCTCCAACTCCGCCGTTTCGATGCGTATATCATGACCTGAACGCGGGCGCAACCTGAGCCGATGCGGCAGCAACCTGACCGGCTCGCTGTAAGTGTAACGCGTGTGGTGATCGATACGGATTTTCTTCATGGTCTGCGCGTAAATGATTCTAAATGAGCGAATGCTCCGGCGCCACGTTACCGACACCGGCGGGTAGGGCACGCCCAAACCCGCCGGGATTCCCTGTCGCCGCACTGGGGCGGGTTGCAAGCGGCAGCATTATCAAATCATGCGCATATCTTAAACCGGACGAGTCGGATCGCCGCCCGGATAGTTTTCGGTGAAAGTCATCGGAAAAAGCCTGACCCCAGACGCGCGCTGGAGTAACGCTATTTACGCACGATCTACCCACGTGTAAATCGACATCCCCGCGCTCATGAAAACGCCCCGTTTTTTCGCCCCGACCACGATTCATATATCCGATCCTGTCGTCATCACCGACGCGGTGGGCCGGGTCCGGTGGATAAATTCCGGTTTCACGCCGATGTGCGGCCACACTCTGGATGAGTTGAAAGGCCGCAAACCCACGCGAACTCCTGCAAGGAGCGGAGACCGATCCCGCCGAGGTCGCCACTACGCGTGAAGCCGTGCGCCGGCGCCAACCAGCCCTGGTCGAGCTCGTCAACTATCGCAAAAACGGCGAAGCCTGCCTCGTCTGGATCTCGGTGGACCCCTCGTGGACGACACGGGGAAATTCATCGGTTTCTTGGCCGTTGGACGCGAAACGACCGCCTTGCACCAAGGGCTTCGCCAGCTCGTAAACGAGGTCACCGAGCTCTACGGGAACCGCTGCCGTCGCTAAACCAGCGGCTCCGAGATTTCATAAAATCCCGGGGCGGGTATCTGCTCGGCGATCCCGCTGCTCCTGCAGCGGGCTACGGCAACGGACTACGGCGGCGATACCTCTACGGCGGCGATACCTTCCAGGATGCGCTCCGAGGCGGCGATGCCTTTGCGCATTACGTTCAGGTTAAAACTCTCGTTCGGGGCGTGAAGGTTATCCTCGGGGAGGAAAAGGCCCATCATCACCGAATCGAGGCCGAGCACGCGTTTGATGTCCGCGATGATGGGCACGCTGCCGCCCTCGCGCAGGTATAGCGGAGCTTGGCCAAAAACCTCGGCGATGGCCGAGTCCGCCGCGCGAAAGGCCCGCGCCAGCACCGGCGACTGGCCGGCGGGGGTATTGCTGCGATCTGGCGGGACCACCACATAGGGGGTGCCTTGGTGTTGATCGATGAGGCGGAAGGTGACATCCGCCGGCATACGCGCGGTGATGGCGGCGTAGAGCAGGGCGCGGATTTTTTCCGGCTGCTGGTTGGCGACGAGGCGGCAACTGATTTTGACGAAGGCCTTGCCGGGGATGACCGTCTTGGTGCCCTCGCCTTGGTAACCGCCGCCGATCCCGTTGAACTCCAGGGTGGGCAGGAACCGTGTGGCCTCGAAGGGCGTGAAGCCCTTGTGGGTGTAGAAGGCGGGGATGCCGAGAAACGCGCGATACTGCTCCTCGCTCTGGCCGAAACGCGCCAACTGCTCGCGTTCCCAGGGGTGGACGTCGAGCACGTCGTCGTAGAAACCGGGAATATTTACCCGGCCATCGGCGTCGTGGAGCGTGGCGCACAGCTCGGCCACGGCCTGGATCGGGTTGCGCAGGACGCCGCCGTGCAGGCCAGAGTGAAGGTCGGTGCGAGGGCCGGTGACCTCCAGGTCGAAGAGCACCAGGCCGCGCAAACCGCAGGTAATAACGATCTGGTCCTCGCGGGGGCTGCCGGTGTCGGACAGCAGCACGAGATCGGCGCGGCGCAGGCGTGCGGCCTGGGCGTCGAGAAAGGCCGGGAAACTGGGGCTGCCCATCTCCTCCTCGCCCTCGATCATGAAGGTGATGCGCAGGGGCAGGTCGGGGCTGCGCTCCAACAGGCGGGCGACGGCGGCAACATGGGTGAGCAGCGGGCCCTTGTTGTCCGCCGCGCCGCGCCCGTAAAGGCGGTCGCCGCGGATGACGGGCTCGAAGGCGGGCGTGGTCCAGAGGTTGAGCGGATCGGCCGGCTGCACGTCGTAGTGGCCGTAGATGATGACGTGCGGCCACGAATCGGGCCCGCGTCGCTCGGCGAGGATCACCGGGTGCAGGAGAGTGGGCACGATCTCGACCTCGAAGCCGATGCGGCCCAGCAGACCGGCGATGAAATCGCGCGCCCCGTGCATCCCGGCCGTGGCGGTGGGATCGGCGGAGACGCTGGCGTGGCGGATAAACTCCTGGAGTGCTTCAACGGGATCGAACATGGGAGATAACAAAGGGCCGGACGCGAAATCTGGAAACTGAAATACCCGTTATTTCTACTTTGGTAACACTGGCTGAGGACTGAAAATCGTGAAAACATTCGGAGAATGGGCCGCAAAAAGGCACAAAAAGCGCAAAACCAATCCGTCTTTATGCGACTTCTGCGACTTTTTGCAGCCCTGCCTGCCTTTTACCAAAGTAGTATTACCCGCGGTGAAAAAAGCCCGAGAAGCCCGGGGCCTTCCAACCTGGGTGTAACAGAAAGTGATGTCAGGCTGATGCTAGGCTGATGTCAGGCTGTTGCTCCGGCGTGGCACGGGCGTCCCGCCCGTCAGCGAGCGGGCATCCTGCCCGTTCGCTGCCGATCCCATGGGCGAGATGCCCATGCCATTTTCGATCCACTGACATCGCTTCCTGTCGCACCCTTCCAGCCCCTGGCCCCTCCGCCCTTAATCCTCCGCCTGCAAGGCCGCGATCACCGAAAAGTCCTCCAGCGTGCTGGTGTCGCCCTTGATCTCAGCGCCGACCGCGATCTGCTTCAGGATGCGACGCATGATTTTACCGGAGCGCGTCTTCGGCAGCGCGGCCGCGATGCGGATCTGATCGGGCTTCGCGAAGGAGCCGATTTCCTTGCCTACGCAGGCGCGGAGTTGCTCCTTCAACTCGTCGGTCGCGACGATGCCGTTCTTCAGCGACACGAAGACGACCAGCGCCTGGCCCTTCAACTCGTCCGGTTTGCCCACCGCCGCCGCTTCCGCGACCGCCGGGTGCGAGCCCAGCGCGCTCTCCACCTCGGCCGTGCCGATGCGGTGGCCGGAGATGTTGAGCACGTCGTCGATGCGACCGACGATCCAGAAATAGCCATCCTTGTCCTGCTGCGCGCCGTCGCCGGTGAAATACCAGTCCGGGTGCTTGGGGAACTCCGAGAAATACGCCTGCTTGTAGCGGGCGTCGTCGCCCCAAAGCGTGCGCAGCATGGAGGGCCAGGGCTGCGTGATGACGAGTTTGCCGCCCGTGCCGCGCGGGGCTTCCTTGCCCGTCTCGTCCACCACCTTGGCCGCGACCCCGAAAAAGGGCAGCGTGGCGGAGCCGGGTTTGCAGGGCGTCACGCCGGGCAGCGGCGTGATCATGATCGAGCCCGTCTCGGTCTGCCACCAGGTGTCCACGATGGGGCAGCGGCCCTTGCCGATCATTTTGTGATACCACTGCCAGGCCTCCGCGCTGATCGGCTCGCCCACGCTGCCCAGCAGACGCAGCGAATCGAGGCGATGCTTCAGCACGTAGTTGTCGCCCCAGCGCATGAACGCGCGGATCGCGGTCGGCGCGGTGTAGAGGATGGTGAGGCTGTGGCGGTCGATCATCTCCCAGAACCGGTCGGGCTCGGGCTGGTTGGGCGCTCCCTCGTAGATAAACACCGTGGAGCCGTTGCTCAACAGGCCGTAGACAACGTAGCTATGGCCGGTGATCCAGCCGATGTCGGCGGAGCAGAAATAGCGGTCCGTCTCCTTCAGATCGAAAACATAGTGGGACGATACCTTTGCGCCCAGCAGGTAGCCCGCCGAGGTGTGCAGCACGCCCTTGGGTTTCCCCGTGGACCCGGACGTATACAAGATAAAGAGCGGATGCTCGGCGTCGAAGGCCTTCGCCTTGTGCTGGTTGGGTCCGCCCTTCCACGCATCGTGCCACCAGATGTCGCGGCCCTCGGTCATCTTTATGTCGTGGCCGGTGCGCTTCACCACCAGGCAGGCCTGCACCGTGGGGGTGCCGGGCAGCGCCTTGTCCACGGCGGATTTCAGCTCGATGATTTTGCCGCGCCGCCAGCCGCCATCGGCGGTGATGACGAGCTTGGCCTGGCAGTCGTTGATGCGATCCTTCACCGCCTCGGGAGAGAAGCCGCCAAAGATCACGGTGTGGATCGCGCCGACCCGCGCGCAGGCCAGCATGGCGATCATCGCCTCGGGGATCATCGGCAGGTAGATCGCCACGCGGTCCCCCTTGCCCACCCCGAGGTTCTGGAATACGTGCGCCAGGCGGCACACGTGTAAATGGAGCTGCTTGTAAGTGATGGTGCGAACGTCGCCCGGCTCACCCTCGAAAATGATCGCGGCCTTGTTTTCGCGCGCGGTGCCGAGATGGCGGTCGATGCAGTTTTCGCAGACGTTCAACGCGCCCCCGACAAACCATTTCGCCTGCGGCGCCTTCCACTGGATCACCTTCTTGAACGGCTTGCGCCATACCAGATGTTCATTGGCCATCCGTTTCCAGAACGTTTCTGGAGTATTGACAGACTCGCTGTGGAGCTTCTTGTAAGCAGCCATACAGCCAAGATTGGCTTGGCGCTGAAACTTAGCTGTTGGTTTGAACACCCGTTTTTCACGGGACACGGAAGTGATGTTTTTATCCGACACGTTGAGAGGCTGCTTAGGGTTGGGGTTGCGCAAAGCGTCGTTTTCGCGACGCGATTAGTTAAATGCGCAGCCCTTATTCAGGCCGCTATTGGAGGCGTCAAGCACCCGAGGGATTCGCCCTCGCAGATACACTTACGAAACCCTCTCCCATTTCAATTACTAATGCCCGCCAAGAAAACACCCGTCCGTCGCGGTCCCGCTAAAAAAGCCAAGGCCCCCGTCGAAGTCATCGCCAGCACGCCCGAACTCGCCCTCACCCCGGCCCCCGCGCCCGTGATCGCCGCCGTCCCCGCGCCGGCTCCCACTCCCGCACCGGCCCCGGCGCCGCCTCCCGTTCTGGTTGCCCCCGCCCTGCCGATCGCCCCCGCCGTGCCCGCCGCCGTGGTGGTGCCCGTCGCCACGATCAAGCTCCCCGTGCGCACCTCCGCGCCCATCGCCGCCCCGGTGACCACGCCGACCGCCGCCGCCGCCCCTTTGGTCGCCGCCCAGCCCGCTCCCGTTGCCGCGCAACCCGCGCCCGTCCCGGCGCCCGCGCCCGTCCCGCCCCCCAGCCCCGCCGTCTCCGTCGCCCCGTCTCCGGCCCCTGCGGCCGCCGTCCCGGCCCCCGGCCTCGCCGCCGCGCCCACCGCCTTTCCCTGCACGCCCGCCGCTGTTCCGTTCACACCCGCCGCCGCTCCCGCCCCAGCCACCGCCGCGCCGGTCTTCACCGCCCCGCCCCCGATTCAGGAAAACCTGGTCACCGTCGAGGGCATCCTCGACATCGACATGCAGCGCGGCGGCGGCAACGGCGCCCTCCTCGATCCCACCAAAAACGGCCGTCGCCGCCCCACCGATACCTTCATCCCCAAGGAGATGATCCGTCGCTTCCGCCTGAAGCAGGGCAGCATCATCAAAGGCATCGCCTGGCCCGCCGAAGGCCGTTTCCCCAACTCCAAGATGAAGTTCATCCAGTCGGTGGACGGCATCGATATGGAGGACCGCATCCGCAAATTCGACTTCACCCAGCTCACCACCATCTCGCCCGAGCAACAGCTCAAGCTGGAGTGCAAGGACGGTCGCATGACCACCCGCCTGATCGACCTTTTCTGCCCCGTCGGCAAAGGCACCCGCGGGCTCATCGTCGCCCCGCCCCGCACCGGCAAGACCACCATCCTGCGCGACATGGCGGTCGGCGTCCTGGAAAACCACCCCGAGTGCCACGTCATGATCCTCCTCGTGGACGAGCGCCCCGAGGAGGTCACCGACTTCCGCCGCGGCGTCGGCGCCGAGGTCTGGGCCTCCTCCAACGATGATCCGGTGGAGAACCACATCCGCGTCGCCGATCTCGCCATCGAGCGCGCCCGCCGCCTCGTCGAGGTAGGCCGCGATGTCGTGCTCTTCATCGACTCGCTCACCCGCCTGTCCCGCGCCCACAACACCGCCAAAAACTCCGGCCGCACCGGCTCCGGCGGCCTAGATGTGCGCGCCCTCGAAAAGCCCCGCCAGCTCTTCGCCAGCGCCCGCCGCACCGAGGAGGCCGGCTCCCTCACCATCATCGCCTCCATCCTCGTCGAGACCGGCTCGCGCATGGACGACGTGATTTTCCAGGAATTCAAGGGCACGGGTAACAGCGATCTCATCCTCGACCGCAAATGCGCCGAGCTGCGCCTCTGGCCCGCCGTCAACATCCAGGCCTCCGGCACACGCAAGGAGGAGCTGCTCATCGAGGCCAAACGTCTCGAGACCATCCACTTTTTCCGCCGCGCCATCGTGCAGGCCAAGATCGAGGAGGCCTGCGAGACCGCCATCACCCGCATCGCCAAAACCCGCAACAACGACGAGTTCATCAAACTCGTCAGCCGCTAGTCCGGCTCCCTCCGGCTCCCTCCCCTTTCGCGTTCCCCGGTCCGGCCCTCGCGCCGCCCGCCTTCCTTGTGATCCGTCGCCTCCTCCACCCCCCCCAAGCCCCCCCCCCCCCCCCCCCCCCCCCCCCCCCCGCGCGCCCCCACCCCCCCCCCCCCCCGAGGGACGCCCCCCCCCCCCCCCCCACCCCCCCCCCCCCCCAAAAACCCCCC
>JBBRHC010000055.1:0-14616 GCA_038223295.1 Opitutales bacterium | reverse complement strand
GCTGCCGCTGACGTTCATGGCCATCCAGCGGCCCGCGTGGACTACGCCGCGACCAAGGGATTTTCCGCGCAGGAGGAAGCGGTAGTCGTTGGACTCGAGTTCGAGATTATCGCGCACCGAGATGGGCGGGACGATGAGGCCGCGCTCACGGGCGAGGGTCTTGCGCACGCCGGTGATGCGGCCGAGCAAATCGCCGCCGCGGGTGGTATCGGCCAGCGGGAGCAGACCGTAGCCGACCTCAATGGCGAAGACATCCTGGTCGATGACGCGGCGGAATTCCTCGGGGATAGAACCCGGCGCGGCGGGCGTGGATTCGCCGACCTTGCCGCCGGTGGCGGGGGTGCCTGCTTTGCCGGACGAGACGACGGCGGCGGGAGCCTCGGCAAATTCGTCGGGCTGGTTTTTGCCGAGCTGGCGGCCGACGTAGTAGGCGAGCCCGCCTAGAAGCCCGAACGGCAGCAGCGGCATTCCGGGCATGAGACCGAAACTGGCGAGCATCACGCCGACGACGCGAAGGGCTCGCGGATAGGCGAGCAACTGGCGGCCGATCTGGACGCCGAGGTTGCTGTCGCCCGAGGCGCGGGTGACGAGCAGACCGGCCGCGACGGAAACGATCAGCGCGGGGATCTGGGAAATAAGACCGTCGCCGATGGAGAGCAGGGTGAATTTCTGGAGGGACTCGGCGAGCGTGAGGTCCATCTGCAACACGCCGATGCCGAAGCCGCCGAGGATGTTGATGAGGGTGATGAGAATGCCGGCGACGGCCTCGCCGCGCACGAACTTGGAGGCGCCGTCCATCGCGCCGTAGAAGTCGGCCTCCTTTTGCACCTTGAGGCGGCGGGCGGTGGCGGTGACCTCGTCGATGACGCCGGCGTTGAGCTCGGCGTCGATGGCCATCTGTTTGCCGGGCAGCGCATCGAGGGTGAAACGCGCGGCCACCTCGGCGATGCGGCCCGCGCCCTTGGTGATGACCACGAAATTGATCAGCACGAGGATGATGAACACCACGAAGCCGACGATGTAGTTGCCCTGGATTACGAAGTGGCCGAACGACTCGATGACGCCGCCGGCCTCGCCCTTGGTGAGGATGAGCCGGGTGGTGCAGATGTTGAGCGCGAGCCGGAAAAGCGTGAACGCGAGCAGGATGGTGGGAAAGCCCGAGAACTCGGGCGGATCCTTCACATAAACGATCACCATCAGCACCAGCAGCGAGAACCCGAGGCTGATCGCCAGGAGCATGTCCAGGACCAGCGTGGGCACCGGCATGATCAGCAGCAGCACGGTCGAGAACAGCGCGACGGTGAAGACGAGATCGGCGCGCTTTTGAAACAGCGGCGAGAGGCCGGGGGCGGGAATCGCGGCGGTGCTCATGCGGTGACGGCCCCCTCATGCGAAGCGGCGGCCGCGCGGCGCGACGGCAGGCGGTGGAAGTAGTAGCGATGCGTGCGGTAAACGAAGGCGAGGATGCCCGCGACCGCCTGGAACAGCTCGGACGGGATGGGTTCACCCACCCGAGCCTGCGCATAAAGCATGCGGGCGACCGGGCGGTTCTCGACCATCGGCACCTCGTGGCCGGCGGCGAGGGCCTTGATGCGGCGCGCGAGGGCGTTCTCGCCCTTGGCGAGGACGACCGGGGCGGCGTCCACGCCGCGCTCGTATTTGAGCGCGACGGCATAGTGCGTGGGGTTGGTCACGACGACGTCGGCGGTGGCGACGGCGGCGAGCATCTGGCGCTGCGCGAGACGGCGGGCCATGCGGCGCACGGCCATCTTCACCTGCGCGTTACCCTCGGCCTGCTTGTGCTCATCCTTGACCTCCTGCTTGGTCATCATGAGGTCGCCGTGGGTCTTGTGCTTCTCGTAGGCGTAGCTGATCGCGGAGATTACCCCGAGCATCAGGATCAGGCGGGAGAGCAGCGAATGTATGCTGCGCATGATGAACTCGCCGAGATAAGCGGCCTCGACCGGAGCACTAAAAAGCGGGTCGGCGAGCAGCTCGCGCATCGCCAGCCAGATGGCTGCGCCGATCACCAGCATCTTGCCGAAATCCACCGCGCCATGCACGGCGGACTCTTGGGAAAAAATACGTTTGAAGCCCGCGAGCGGGTTAATTTTTTCCGGCTTAAAACCGAGGGCTTCGGGCGTGAATTGGAAGCCGCTTTGCAGCCCGCCGGAAAGGAGCGCGGCCAACGTGGTGGCGACGAGGATGGGCAGTAGGACGAGGCCCACGACTTTGCCTGCGGTGATCAGCGGCAAGGGCACGATCCCCGCGTCAAAACTCACGGTGTGCAAACGGGAGAACAGGCCCGCAGAATATTCGGCCACTTGGCGCGCGCCTTCGGTCATGCCGAGTGATAGCGCGATAAAGCCCGCCGCCAACCCGAAGACCACGCCGAGTTCGGGCGTGCGCGCGAACTGCCCCTTCTCATGGGCCTCGGTGAGCCGCTTGTTTGTGGGCTCCTCTGTTTTTTGGTCTTTATCTTCGTCTGACATCGCTGGATTTCAGACGTATTCGCACGCCCGATGCCAAGCAGCTTAAGGTTTTCATTAACTGTTATCTAAAATGGTTTTAGAATTTTATTAAAACAAACCCACTTCGATATCCGGCTTAGTTTTCAGAGGTCCCCAAGGACCCGGTAAAAAGTGCCGACTTAACCGCCCGCGCGGCCGACCAGTTCGAGAATCGTCCAAGGCAGACGGTCAAAGGCGGTTGCGAAGTAGCGTGCGAATAAGGCACCCGCGCCGGCCAGCAGGGTAAAGCCCAGGAGCGAACGCAGCGCATAACTAAGGATAAACACATCCATTTTCGGCACCGCGCGGCCGAGCACGGCGAAGCCCATCGTGATCACGAAATTCAGGGCGATGAACGGCGCGGCCATGCGCAAGGCCAGCTCCAGCAGGTGGCTCACCGCGCCGACTAGCGTCTCGGTCGCGCCCGGGCTCAGCCTGCCAGTGCCCGGTGGTGCCAGCTCGAAGCTGCGCGCAAAGGCAGCCAGCACGCCCTCGTGCCCGTGCAGCATAAAAAACATCATGCCCGCAAAAACGCCGATGAAAGCCGGCAGCGGCTCCTGTGAGGGCACCGGCACATCGAAGCCCGGCGCGGCCACCAGGCCGATCTCGGCCGCGATCAGCCGCCCCGCAAGTTCGGCGGCGGATAACAACGCGCGCATAACCAAGCCCATCGCCAGCCCGAGCAACATCTCATGCAGCGCGGCTAATCCCAGCGCGCCCATCGAATCGGGCTCAAACGCCGGGCCGGCGTAACTCGGCGCGGAAGACGTGAGCAGCCCGCCGAGCATCACCGCGAGCGCGATGCGGATCATCGGCGGCAGTGGGCGGCCGCCGAGCGCGGGCAAGGCCATGACGACGCCCATCGCGCGCAGCGCGCCGAGTATTACCGTGAGGATGGCTTCCCAGGGCATGGCCGGCGGGCGTCACGGCCCCATCGTGCTGATGCGCGTGATGCTCTGGACGGTAAACTCAGTGAGGAGGCGCAGCGCCCAGGGGGCCAACAGCAGCAGCACTCCACTGAGGGCGATCAGCTTGGGCACGAAGGTAAGCGTCTGCTCTTGGATACTGGTGATCGATTGAAACAAGCTGGTGCACAGACCCACGATGAGGATCACCGCGAGGAACGGCGACATGATGTAGAGCGTAAACATCACGAGGCCCTTGAATGTATCGATGGCGGCCTCGGCGTTCATACGTTGAAGCTGTTGACGAGGCTCTGCACCACGAGGTGCCAGCCGTCCACGAGGACGAAAAGCAGTAATTTAAACGGAAGCGCGATGATGGCCGGCGGCATCATCATCATGCCGAGCGCCATGAGCACGGCGGAGACGAGCAGGTCTATCACGAGGAAGGGCAGAAAAATCAGGAAGCCCATCTGAAACGCGGTCTGGAGTTCGCTGATGACGAAGGCCGGCACGACTACGCGCAGGGGAAGATCGGCGACCTTGGTGGGCGGGAAACGGCCTAGTTGCAGGAAAAATTCCAGGTCGCGGTTGCGGGTCTGCTTGAGCATGAACTCGCGCATCGGCTGGGTGGCGGCCTCAAGTGCCTCGGTGGTCTGGATTTTGCCGTCGAGGTAGGGTTTGACGCCGGAGTCGTAGGAACGTTCGAGGGTCGGCCCCATGATGAAGAGGGTGAGGAACAACGAGAGGCCGGTGACGATCTGGTTGGCCGGCGCGCTGGGCACGCCGATGGCGGTGCGCACGAAGCCGAGCACGATCACGATGCGCGTGAACGACGTCATGAGCAGCAACAGCGAGGGCGCGATGCTCAGGAGCGTCATCACGATGACGATCTGCATACCAACGCTGGCGGAGCCCGCCTTGCCGCCGCCTTCGAGATCGATGGCGAGCCGCCACGGGGCGGTTTCGGCGGCGGCTTCGGCGGTATCGGTGGTCCCGACGGCTTCGGCGGCCACGGCGGTTTCGGCCGCGGGCGCGGCTTCGGTGGCCTGAGCGCGGAGCGCGGCCGGGAAGATCAGCAGAAGGACCGCGAAGAGCACCCAGCGGATAAAATCAAGCGTGGTCCGGTTCATCGAGATCCTCTTCTTTCGGGTCGAGGGTGGAGAGCAGTTGGATGTTGCCGGCGGCGACCCCAAGCAGGAAACGACGGCCGTCGCACGAGGCGACGACGAGGAACTGACGGTTGCCGAGGGGGCGGGTGTCCTCGATCGCGATGAGCCCGTGTTTACGCGACGGGGAGCCGTTGCGGCGGCGCCAATACCACACGCCGGCGGCGGCGGCGATTACCAGCACGGTGAACACCCAGGTGGCGCCGGAACCGCCGGGGGCGGCGCGCGGGGCTTCGGGAGAGTCCGGTGAACCGGAGGGATACAGCAGGGTCTCCGAGCTGCGTTCGGAAAAAAGGGGGGCCGCGGGTTCGGCGGCGATCATCGGCTGCACCGTCTCCAAAACGGCGCAGCCGACTACCACTGGCAGCCAGCGTGTAACGCTGGAAGTTGTTTTGCGAAGAAAGGTCTTCACGAGGATTTGCCTACGAGCTCGGTGATCTTGATGCCGAAGTTTTCCTCGACGACGACGACCTCGCCGTAGGCGACGAGCTTGTCGTTGACGTAGAGTCCGACGGGTTCGCTGGCGCGGTGTTGGAGCTGGATGACCGAGCCGGCGACGAGCGCGAGGACCTCGCGCATCGGCAGCAGGCAGGACCCCAGTTGCACGGTGACCTTTACTTTTACATCGAGGACGAGATCGAGAGTGGAGTGTTCCATGGGAATCAGGACCGATCTTCGTCGGCCGGGGTAAGTTTGCGGTTGAGCTTCACGGCGACGGTATCGCCTTCGAGGCCGACGGTGCCGGAAAATTTGGGTGAGCCGCTCAGCAGCACGCGGGTGCGGTCGATGATGCCCACGGGCAGCTCGAGCACGTCGCCGACGCGCAGGCCGGCGATCTCGCGCAGGGGCAGGTCGGTGAGCGACCACTCGGCGAGCACCGGAATGCTCACATGCTCGTAGATCTCGCGCCACTCGCCGCGCGCGGGCGCGACGAGCGGGGCGGAGTCTTTCTGGCGGCGCAACTGGAGGGCCTTCACCAACGGCTCGATGGTGTAGTAAGGCAGGCCGATCTGAATCTGCTCCGAGCAATCGCCGAAGCTCACCTCGATGGCGAGCGCGAGCACGACGGCGTCGCGGGCGGAGGTTTGCAGGAAACGCCCGTTGTTCTCGTGGCCGATGAGCTGCGGGTGTATCTCCATGTCCTCGCGCCACTGGTTGCACCATTCCTCGAGGATGATTTTCAAGACGTCCTCCAGCAGGGCGACCTCGATCTCGGTGAGGTCGCGTTCGGCTTTCACGGAGTGGCCTCGGCCGCCGAGCAGACGGTCCACGAGGGTGAGCGCGAGGCGAGGGTTCACGTCGAGCACGCCGATGCCGAGGAGCGGGTCGCACTTGAAGAGGCAGATGTGGGTGGGCGTGGACAGGCCCTCGGTGAATTTGGCGTAGGTCTGGGTCTGGAGGCGCGCCATCTTCAGCGTGCATTCCATGCGCAGGAACATGGCGAGGCGCGCGGAAAGGTAGCGGATGAAATCCTCGTGAAGGATGCGCAGGCGGCGCAGCTCGACCTCGGTGAGAAAGGCGGGGTTGCGGAAGTCGTAGGCCTCTACCCTTGCGGATTCGGCGTCGTCGCCGCGGCGGCCGTCGGCGCGCAGGAGCGGGGGCTTCGTCTCGGCGACGGCCGCGGCGAGGAGCATGTCGATCTCGCTTTGATCGAGGGCTCCGCCGGCGGGAAAATCGGGTTGGTCGGCCATGGCGGTTTATTGCACGACGAACTCGGAGAAATAGAGGTTCTCGGCGATCTTCACGCCGAGGGCCTGGTTGTAGGCGGCGAGCAGGCGCTCGCGGATGATGTTCTTGGAACCGGCTTCCTCGAGGTCGGCGAGCGTGAGCGAGGAGAGCACCGCGAGGGTGACGTCGCCGAGCTGCGGCTTGGCGGCATCGAAGCGGGCGGTGAGGCTGGGGTCCTCGCTGGTGACCAGGAAACTGGCCTTGAGGTAACGCGTGCCCATGGTGCCGGAAAGGTTCACGACGATGCCCTCGAAACGGTAGCCCGCAGGCTCGGCGGGTTTCTCGCCCTTGCCGTGGCCGGAGGATTTCTCGGCCTTGGCCGCTTTGGCCGCAGGGGCGTGGGCACTCGCGGCGGACGGATCGGCGGAGGCGGCCTCCGCGAGGCTGGAGCGGAACTTGGGCAGCAGCACAAACTGCGCGACCGCCCAGGTGAGCGCGGGGGCGAGCACGATGGCGAGGATCGCGGGCAGCAGGGCCTTGATGCCGCCGCCGGCGGGCGCCGCCGGCGCGGCTTTGTCGGACGCCTTGTCGGCGGCGGGGGCGGCCTCGGGTTTTTTCTCGGACATGGGAAAGAGGCTCTCAGCGCTTCAGGTTCACGATTTCCTCAAGGACCGCGTCGGAGACGGTCACGATGCGCGAGGCGGCCTGGAAACTGCGCTGAGTGGTGATCATGTTGGCGAACTGCTCGGTGAGATCGACGTTGGAGAGCTCCAGCGAGCCGGACTCGATGGCGCCGAGGCCGTTGTTGCCCGGGCTGTTGTTGGCGGCGCTCAACGCGGTGCCGCCGACCGCGCCGGCGGCGCCGAAACCGGCGAACAAGTTGTCGCCCACGCGCTGCAAGGCCGACGGGTCGCTGTAAGTCTGGAGCAGCAACCGGTTGGTGGTGCCCGACGAGCCGTCGGAGTAGAATTCGACGAAGTTGCCTTGGCGGTCGATGGAGAAGGACTGGAGTTGGGTGCCGGCGGGTGGCGTGCCGAACCGCATGTCGCCGACCGCGCCGGGGGCGGCGAGCGCGGTGCCGCCGGTGAGCCCCTGCATACGAAAACCTTTCGTGGTGACCAGATAGCCCTGGTCGTCCACCCGAAAATCGCCGGCGCGGGTGGCGAATTCGCTGCCGTCCACGGGATTCCGCACACGGAAGAAACCGTTGCCGGAAATGCCGAGGTCGGTGGCGATGCCGGTGGTGCTGAGGGCGCCCTGGGTGAAATTGCCGTTGATCGAGGCGAGTTTCACGCCGGTGCCGACCTGGATCGAAGAGAGGTTGGAATTGTTGGCGGAGGAGGCCGAGGAGCCGCGCAGGGTGTTGCTGAAGCTCTCCTCAAAATTGGTGTTGGAGCCCTTGAAGCCGGTGGTGTTGACGTTGGCGATGTTGTTGCCGATGACCTCGAGTCCCTTGGTGAAACTGCGCATGGCGCTGACGCCGGAGGTGAGTGTGCCGATAAGTGACATGGTGTGCTGGAGTTGAAATTACGGTTGAAGAGACGCGGGCGCGGGGGCGACGCGCACGACGTTGGAAAGGGAATAGAACCGGCCGCCGACCCCGACATTGACCTTGCCGCCGTTGGTCTCGACGGAGTCCACGCGACCGGTGACATCGCCCTGCTCGGTGGCGACGCTCACCTCGCGTCCGATCATGCCGGCGGCGGATTGCAGCGAGAAATCGGAGCGCAGGCCGGCGATGTCGGTGGCCATCTGCGAGGATTGTTCGAGGGCGGAGAACTGCGCCATCTGGGCCATGAACGACGTGTCGTCCATCGGCTTGAGCGGATCCTGCTTGGTGAGCTGGACGGTGATGAGCTTCAGGAAGTCTTCCTGCCCGAGTTTTTGTTTGGGAACGCGGGCCGTGCCGGTCGTGCCATAGACAGGCGTGGCGGGAGTGGTGGCGGTGGAGTTGGTGACAGTCATGATAAGGGTGGGATCAGGCGACAACACTGAGGTGGCGGGAGGTCTCCGCCCGCGAAACGGACGAGGTGGAAGGAACGGAAGAAGGAGCGGTTAAACCGGAGGGACGGACGGGTCCGCCGGCCAAGGTTTCTCCGCGCGAATCGGGCGAGTGGCGGCGGGACGACTGATCGTGCCCATGACCGGCAAAGCCGGTCTCGGCGCGGGACTCGGACGCCGGAGGTGAGGCCGGAGCGCCAGCCGCGCCAAAGACGGGCTCGGCCCAGTTTTGCCCGGCGCGCTCGGGGCTGCGCGCGAAATCCTGCCAGGCGGCGGACAGCGCGGCGCGCACCTCGGACGAATCGCTGCGGAAAGAGGCGTGGACCTTGCCGTCATGCAGGGCGACGCGGACGTCAACCCGATGCGTATCATCCAACTGGATACTGAGCGAAACCGGACCGGACGGACGGGAGGAAAGATTCCCGGTCGCCTCGACCACACGCTCGATCAGACGCACCGCATCGCCGGCCGGCGCCGAAGTCACCACTTCGGCCGGACGCGCGACGGCGACGGCGGGAGCTAAGGTGGCGGTGGCGGAACTCATGGCGGAATGCTCATATGCTCGCACCGTGCCACCAGCGGGTGACGCCGCTGCATCCCGATAGCTATCAAATGATTGAAACCTCTTTTTATTATCCGATGAGACGCCGTCGCCCTCGCCGGAAGACCGGGCGGCCACGGGCGCGGAAATTTGTGCCTGCGCCGCGGGCGGGGCGACGGACGGCGGAGCGGTCGGCAGCGTGGAGACTTCGGACGGGAGCACCGGGACCGCCGGGAGGCGGCCGACGGATGCCGGCGCGACTGAAGGCGGGACCGGGGAGCTGGGCGTCGCTTCGGGAGAAATCCGAACCGGCGCAGGCGCGGTCGGCGTGGATGACGCCGGGATTTCAGGTGAAACGTTCCGGACCGGTTCGTCCGCTGAGCCTGACGGCTCCGAATTGAATGCGGGCTTGGGTTGGACAAGCACAGGGCCTTGGAAAAAAAACGCAGGACCAATGTCCGCCGAGGGGGGATTCGGAGACGGGGACTCGATCATTTTGAGCTCGTCGATCACGGGTGAATCCGGATCGGTAACGGTCGGCTCGACGGCGGGCTCGGCGGGAACAAACGTCCTGAGTTGTGCGGAAAACTGCCAGAGCGGAACCGGTGAAGGCCGCGGCAACGGCGGAGCGGGCGGGGGCGCGAAGGAAGCGAGGAGATCGGCGAAGCCAACCGAAGCGGTGGCGGGCGCCGAATCAGGTGCCGCCGGGAAAGCGGCGGCACCGGAAACGGGTGCGGGCGGCGGGGCGGAGGCGGAATCGGCGGGAAAGGAGGTGCGCATGCATGGGAGCCGTCATGGCGGGGGTTTCGCACCGTCCTTGGCGCGAGGGAGGACGAAAACGGGAAAAATTATCTGGCGGGCGACTGCACGGGCATAAGCAGCCGGAGGCGTTGGGAGAGATCGGCGGCGCGTTTGGCACCGGTTTTGGGATCGGCGGGATTGCGGCTGAATTCCTCCAAGATGGCGGTGGTCGTGTCGGGCTTCATCAAGGACAGCAGTTTGGCGACGGTGAGATCGTCCATCTCGCCGAAGATGGCGACGGCGCCGGCGGGCGAGAGCTTGGCGTAGGTATTGGCCAGCGTCTTCAGGTTGCGCAGTTCCTGGGACTGGACCTCGACCAGGCGGGAGGCGATTTCGGCGCGCAGGGATTCGATTTTGCGGCGCATTTCGTCGAGTTCGAGAGTTTCGTCGGCAAGGCGTTTTTCGCGGGAGGCGACATCGGCTTCGCGGCGGGCCAGGGTGTCTCGCTGTCCGGTGAGTTCCTTGGCGAGGTTTTCTACCTCGGGCGTCCAAAAGTCCCAGGGTTTCTCGGGGCGGGAGGCCTCGACGGCGGCGGCTTTTTGAGCGGCGGAGGCGTGGACGATGGCGGAGGACTCTTTCCAGATCATGCCGAGGACGGGCACGGTGGAGAGGAGCATGGCGAGAACGATCACCACGATGGGATTGGCGAGGAGTTTCATGCGAGGGGGGCGACGCGGGCGGCGGCCATGGAGCCGAGTTCGTCGAGGAGGTTTTGCTCGGCCTTGTCGGCGGCTTCGCGATGGGCGTGGCGGGCGGACTCTTCCAGGCGTTCGATGATTTGCAGGTTGCGGCGGGCGACGAGCCACTCTTCGCGGATGCGGTCGCGGGCGGTCTCGGCCTCCCCCAGCAGGCGGGTGGTGTCGGCCACTCCGCGCTCGGCGACGCGCAGGGTCGCCATGACGCCGGCCTGATCGGCGGCGCGGAAACAACCCGTGCGCGCCGCGGCGAGCGATTCGCCGAGCGCGGCGAGACGATGTTTCGCCATGCGCACGGTCTCGGCGGCGGCGGCGGCTTTTTGCTGGGCGAGGCCGAAGCGTTCGCGGGCGCGGCGCTCCGCGAGGTCGCGGATGCCGCGGACGGCTTCGAGGCGAAAACGGAAGCGCTTCATGGCGTGGAGAGCAGAGTCTTCAGGCGTTGGTAGGCATCGGCGCGCGGGGTGACCTCGTCCACGGTCTGGCGAAGGAACGTCTTGAGCCCCTCGTTGAGCGCGACGGCGCGGTCGAGGGCGGCGCTGGCGCCTTTTTGGTATGCGCCGACGGTGATGAGGTCCTCGTTGCGCTTGTAGAGGGCGAGGTGTTCGCGCGCACGGGCGGCGATCTCCACCTCGGCAGGCAGGCAGATGTCGCGGGTGAGTCGGCTGACGCTTTCGAGGACGTCGATGGCGGGATAGTGGTTGGCGTGCGCGAGGGTGCGGGAGAGCACCAAGTGTCCGTCAAGAATACCGCGCACGGTATCGGCGACGGGTTCGTTCATGTCGTCGCCCTCGACGAGCACGGTGTAGAGGGCGGTGATCGTGCCGCGCTCGCCGGCGCCGGCGCGCTCGAGGAGGCGAGGGAGCATGGCGAACACGGAAGGCGTGTAACCGCGCGTGGCGGGCGGCTCGCCGATGGCCAGGCCGATCTCGCGCTGGGCCATGGCGAAACGGGTGACGGAGTCCATGAGCAGGAGAACATTATTCCCCGCGTCGCGGTAACCCTCGGCGATGGCGGTCGCGGTGGTGGCGGCGCGCAGCCGCAGCGGCGCGGGCGTGTCGGACGTGGCGACGACCACGACCGAGCGGGCGAGACCCTCGGGGCCGAGATCTTTTTCGAGGAATTCGCGCACCTCGCGTCCGCGCTCGCCGACCAGCGCGATCACGACCACGTCGGCCGAGGCGGAGCGGGCGATCATGCCGAGCAAGGTCGATTTACCCACGCCCGAGCCGGCGAAGAGACCGAGGCGCTGGCCGACGCCGACGGGGGTGAACACATCGACGGCGCGAACGCCGGTCGTCATGGCTTTATGGATACGCTGCCGTCGGAGCGGATGCGGCGGCTTGACCGAGCCGGCGGGCGTGCGGTGCATCGGGACGGGCCCGAGCGCATCGAACGGACGCCCGAGGGCATCGAGCACGCGGCCGAGCAGCGCGGGGCCGGGCAAGGGCAGCGGCGGGCGGTCGCACGCGGTGACGGGGCAACCCGAGTGGAGCCCGGCGGTGTCGCCGAGCGGCATGAGCAGCACGCGTTCGCCGCGGAAACCGACGACCTCGGCCATGACCTCGAAACCATCGCGCTCGGAGCTGAGCAGGCAGAGTTCGCCAAGGCCGACATTGGGGCCCTCGGACTCGATGACCAGGCCGGTGACGGCGGCGACGCGGCCCATGCGGCGGACGGCCGGGGCGTGGCGCACCTGAGTGCGCAGCATGCTGACGAAATCAGTAAGATCGGTGTTCATGCGCCAAGGAGTTCGTGGCGGAGGCCTTCCAGCTTCGAGGAGGCGCGGGCGTCGGTGACGCCAAAGCGGCTGCGCACGAGGCAGTCGCCGGGGTTGAGAGTGTCGTCTATGGTGACGCGCAGGTTGGTGAAATGAACGCGCCACGCCGGCACGAGCCGTTCGAGGGCGGCGGCGTCGCGGGGGCCGACGACGAGCTCGAGTCCGTCGCGCTCCGGGTAGAGCTGGTCGAGGGCTTCGCGGCAGAGTTTCTCGACCAACTCGGGAGGCGGGACGATGCCGGCGAGCAGGCGTTGACCGAGCTCTACGGTGAGGGCGGGCAGCGCGGCGCGGACCTGTTCGCCGAGTTGTTCGTGGACGGTGGTCAGGCGCTGGAAAAGACCGGCCTGGAGCGTCTGCATATCGGCGCGAAGATCGACGATTTGTTGATTGGAGAAATCCCGCGCGGCGTCCCCGCCCTCTTGGTAACCGGCGGCGCGGGCGGCGAGCAGCTCGGCGGCGGTGTGCTGGCGCAAGGCGCCGCGCGTGGATTGCACGGCGACGAGCGGGCGGTCGAAGGCGATGAGGTGATGATGGACGGCCATGGCGGGTGGTGACTTCAGGCGACCATGGCGGATTCCCCGTCGCCGACGGTGATGGCGCCTTCATCTTCGAGGCGCCGCACGACCTGGATGATGGCATCCTGGGCGACCTCGACGTCCTTGAGGCGGACGGGCCCGAGCATGGAAATCTCGTCGCGCAGGGCCTCGGCTCCGCGTTTGGAAATCGCGCCGTAGATGCACTCGCGGAGCGTCTCGTTGGCGGATTTCATGGCGGTCGCCAGGTGGGCGGAGTCCACCTCGCGCAGCACCCGCTGGAGATCGGCGGCGGAGAGGCCGCGAATATCGTCGAAGCTGAACATTTTGCGGCGCACGGCGGCGCCGAGGGTGGCGTTGCGCTCCTCGATGCGGCCGAGCAGGGTCTTGGAATTTTCCTTGTCGAGGCTGTTGAGCAGGTCGGCGACGGCACGCACGCCGCCGCTGGCCTGGTAGTTTTGCGATTTGGCGGAGACGTGGCGGGAGAGGTTGCGCACGATCTTGGTGATGAGATCGCGGGGGGTGCTCTCGATGGTGCCGAGACGCTCGACGACTTCCTCGCGCATGTCGGTGGAGAGCAGCCGGAAGACCTCGGCCGACTTGGCGGCGGTGAGATGGGAAAGCAGGTAGGCGATGGTCTGCGGCTGCTCGTCCTTGAGGAGGTTGAAAATCTGCCGGCCCTCCATCTCGGCGATGTCGGACATGAGCGCGGAGGAAGCGGCGGCGACCGGCTCGGCGCCGACGCGGCTGAGCAGGAGCGAGGCCTTGTGCTCGCCGCGGGAGAGTTCGAGGGCGCGGCGGGCGTAGTCGAGTCCGCCAAGGGTGAAGCCCAGGCTGTCGCTGATCACGGGGGCGAATTCCTCGAGCGTGGCGGTGCGCATGGCGTCGGTGACGACGGCGAGCTGACCCATCTCGCGGCAGACGGATTCCAGCTCGGTGTCGTCGAACTGACGGAGAATCTCGGCGGCGCCCTCGGGACCGACGACGATGAGAAACGTAGCGAGTTTCTGGAGACGGGTGAACTTGGTGTAATCGGGATCGGCCATGGCGGTGAGACCTTAGTTGCGTTTGGTGGCGACCCAGTCGCGGAGGGCGGTGCCGACATTGGCGGGTTTTTGGCGGATGAGCTCGTTGAGCATCTCGGGCGTGATCGCGCCGGCGTTCGCAGTGGCGCCGCGCGGCGAACCGTTGGCGGACGCGACGGTGAGCAGGTCCACGGGGACGGGCTCGGGGCGCGACCCGCGCAGCATACGGTAGAAGATGAAGAACGCGCCCAGCGCGATGGCCACGGCGAGGTAACGCGAAGACGTTTCGACCCAGCTCTGCACGCGTGTCTCGGTGCTCAGGCGCTCTATGGCGGTATCGGCGACGGGGGCTTGGAAGACGGTTTCCTGGAGGCTGACGATATCTTCGAGCGTCTGGCCGACACCGGGTTTGAGCCCGAGGGCGTTGACGACGATGCGGCGGAGACCATCGAGTTCGGCCGGGGTGCGGGCGGTGGGCGGCTGGCCCTCGGCGGCGGGCGGGCGGGAGGCAACAAAAACGGCGGCGGTGAGCGATTTGATGCCGCCGGGGTTGCGTTTCACGTTGGTGGTGGAGCGATTGATCTCGTAGCTGACGCTGTTGTTTTTGCGATTCTGGGCGTTGGTGATGGTGGGGCGCTCGGGCTCGGCGGGGGCGGCGGGGGCGCCGGGAGTGTTGCCGGCCACGCCGGTGACGCCGCCCTTGCGGGCCTCGGTGGCGGAGTTGCTGTCCTCGGTGTTGGTCTGGGTGCGGATGACGGCGCTATCGGGATCGAATTTTTCCTCGGTGAGCGTGGCGGACTCGTTGTCGATCTCGGCGGAGACGCGGACGATGGCCTGGCCGGCGCCGAGCACGGGGATGAGCATGCCCTCGACCTTGCGGGCGAAGTAATCTTCGACCTGCTGGCGGTAGCGGATGAGGCTGGTGGCGCTGCCGAGGAGCGGGTCTTCCTTGAGTTCGGTGGAGAGCACGCGGCCGCGTTGATCGACGACGGCG
>JBBRHC010000054.1:0-14737 GCA_038223295.1 Opitutales bacterium | reverse complement strand
CCCCCACCCGATCCCGCTCCACGATCCAGTAAAACTCCTCCCAAAGGTCACGCGGACCGGCCGGCCCGTAATCCTGGGCGCCCCCCCGGGCTCACGAAAAACACCCCCGGCCCGCGCACCACCCGCGTCTCGCCCGAGGCCTCGTCCCAAAACGTGCCGGTCGCGCCCGCCGCCAGCACGCACACGGCGAACTTGTCCTGCACGCCCTGCACGCGCTCCGCCTTGCGCGCCACCCAGCCGAGCGTGCCGAAGCGCAACGACGCGAGGCGCGAGTCATCGGCCAGCTCGGCCCATAAACGATGGCGCGCCGGGTCGGTCACTTTGGTCAATGCTTTGGGCATGGCGGTCAACTGCTGCCACTCGCCGCGCCCGCCCGCCAGTGGAATGCTTGGTCACATCCAGCAATCCCACCCACGTTCCCATCCACGCCCATGTCCGCCTCCGCCCCTGTCGCCGCCTTTGCCTCCGCCCCGCTTTCGCACCTGCGCCCCACCCCGCTGCGCGAGTTTCTCTACGGCTCCGCCTACTACCCGGAACACTGGGACGCCGCTATCCGCGCCGCCGACCCGGCGCTCCTGCGCGCCGCCGGCTGGAATGTCGTCCGCCTCGGCGAATTCGTCTGGGACGTGCTCGAGCCCGAGGAAGGCCGCTTCGATTTCGCGCTTTTCGACGAGACCATCGCCCGTCTCGGCGCGGCCGGCATTCGCACCATTTTTTGCACGCCCACCGCCACGCCGCCGCGCTGGCTCACCGTGAAGCACCCCGAGGTGTTGCGCGTCGATGCCGACGGCCGCGCCATGCAACACGGCTCGCGGCAACACGCCTCGCACTTCAGCCCGGTTTTCCGCGCCCACAGCCGCCGCGTCACCCGCATCCTGGCGGAGCATTTCGCGGGCAACCCGCACGTCATCGGCTGGCAGACGGACAACGAGTTCCATTGCCACTTCGCGCTCGACCACGCGCCCGACGCCCAGGCGGGCTTCGCCGCCTGGCTCCGGGCGCGTTTCACCGGCGACATCGCCGCGCTCAACCGCGCCTGGCACCGCCTTCTGGGCCCAGACGTATACCCGTTTCGAGGACGTGCCGACGCCGCGCGAAGGCCGCCCCACGTGGCAAAACCCCGCCCACGCCCTCGATTACCGGCGCTGCTCGTCCGACACCCTCGCCGCGTCCCAGCGCGAGCAGATCGAGATCCTGCGCGCCGCCAACCCGCGCTGGTGGGTGACGCACAACGGCTGCCACCAGGTCACCGACTACCGCGGCGCTTTCACCCGCGACCTCGATTTCCTCAGCTACGACGCCTATCCGTTTTTTGAATACGATCCGTCCCGGCGCGCCGCCTCGCAGGCCTTTTATCTCGATAACACCCGCGCCCATTCGGGCAACTTTCTCCTCATGGAGCAGCAGTGCGGCGCCGGCGGCCAGGGCGACTACTTCCACGACAACCCCGAGCCGGGTGAACTGCGCCGCCCGGCCTGGGCCAGCCTCGCGCGCGGCGGCGACGGATTGCCGCTCTTTCGCGAGCGTTCCTGCCGCTTTGGCGCCGAGGAATACTGGGTCGGCGTGCTCGACCACGACAACGTGCCGCGCCGGCGTTATCACGAGGCCGCCGCGCTCGGCGCGGAGCTGGCGCGCGTGGGCCGCGAGCTGCTCGGCTCGAGCGTGCGCATCGACGTCGGCGTGGCGGGCGGTGATTTCGATTCCGGACAGGGCCACGCGCCACTCTCGCACGGGCTACCCTCCCCGCACGGCATGGCCGAGGCCGTGCATGGCGTTTTTTACCGCGCCGGCCACGCCGTCGGCATCGTTCATCCGGAAGACACGCTCACCGGGCTGAAACTCTACATCGTCCCCCACCTCGCGCTTTTCGACCCGGCCTGGGTGCCGGCGTTGGATCGTTTCGTGGCCGACGGCGGCACGCTGCTCCTCGGGGCGCGGACGGGCTGCAAGGACCGTCAAAACAACGTCGTCGCCGAGACGCTGCCCGGCGTGCTTCGCGGCCTGGTCGGCGCGACCGTCGAGGAATACGGCCGCCAAAACCGCCCCGATCGCCGCCCGCTCGCGCTGCGTATCGCCGGAGACGACACCGACACGCCGACCACGCTCTGGTATGAACAACTCGCGCCGGACGCCGCCGCCGGCACCGAGGTCGCCGCCGCCTGGACCACGCGCCACCTCGCCGGCACGCCCGCCATCACCCGCCGCGCCCACGGCAGCGGCCAAGTGATCTACGTCGGCACCTACCTGACCCGCGAGCTCACCGAGGCGCTGCTACCGCTGCTCGGCCGACCCGCCGCGCTGCCCGAGCCGATCTCGCTCACGCCCGGGGTGGAGGTGGTCGAGCGCGTTCACCCCGACGGCCGGGTGCTGCGCGTAGTTATCAATCACCACGAAACGACGGTCCGGGTGGCCGCGCCCGCCGATGCGCGGCGCGAGTTGTTGACCGAGAGCGCGCTCGCGGCGGGCGATTTCCTAACCCTCGCGCCCAGCGGCGTGGCGCTCCTCGCTGGTTTACCCGGTTGAGCAGCGAGCGGCCGCAGGCACGGCCGGACTCGCGGCTATCGCGACTGGAATTTTCGACGCGGACGGACCGTGCGGGGGGGCGGTGTGGCCGCAGTGTCTCCGCCCCCGCGATGCGGCCGGGGAAGGGTCAGTCGATGACGGTGACGTTGCCCTTGTAGCCCTGGATGGGCTTCACGCCGATCTGCTGGTTCTTGAGCGCCTTGATGCCCTGGAGGGCGGCGCGGGCGCCGGTGAGGGTGGTCATGATGCACACGCTGTGGGCGTAGGCCGCCGCGCGGATCTTGTTCTCATCCTGGCGCGGGATCTGGCCGGCGGGCGTGTTGATGATGAGCTGGATTTGCCCGTTTTTGATCATGTCGACCGTGTTGGGGCGACCTTCGTCGATCTTGGCGACGTGGTGCACGGGCACGGAGTTTTCGGACAACACCTTGGCCGTGCCGCCGGTCGAGTAGATGTTAAAGCCAAGCGCGACGAGCTGGCGCGCGGTGTCGACCACGCGGTGCTTGTCGGAATCCTTGACCGAGAGGAACACGTTGCCACTGGTGGGCAGCCCGGGCTTGGCCGCCGCCTGGGCCTTGGCGAAGGCGATCCCCAGGTCGGCGTCGAGGCCCATGACCTCGCCGGTGGAACGCATCTCGGGCGAGAGCACGATGGTGGCCCCGGGGAAGCGGGCGAAGGGGAACACCGCCTCCTTCACGCACCAGTGCTTCGGGGTCTGCTCCTTGGTGAAACCGAGGTCGACGAGTTTGCTGCCGGTCATCACGCGGGCGGCGAGTTTCGCCAGCGGCACGCCGATCGCCTTGGCGACGAAGGGGACGGTGCGGGAGGCGCGCGGGTTGACCTCGAGGACGTAGAGCTGGTTGTCCTTGATCGCGAACTGCACGTTCATGAGGCCGACGACCTTGAGCGCCTTGGCGAGCGCGTGGCTGGCGGCGCGCACGGTATCGAGCATCGCCTTGCCGAGGGTGTGCGGGGGCATGACCATGGCGGCGTCGCCGGAGTGTACGCCGGCGAACTCGATGTGCTCGAGCATGCCGCCGATTACCGTCGTGGTGCCGTCGCTGATACAATCCACGTCGAGCTCGATGGCGTCCTCGAGGAACTTGTCGATGAGCACGGGCTTGTCCGGCATAACGTCGAAGGCCTGGCGGACGACCGCCTTGAACTCGGCCTCGCTGTAGACGATGAACATGCCGCGCCCGCCGAGCACGAAGCTGGGGCGAAGGAGCACGGGGAATCCGAGCGCGTGGGCGGCGGCGAGCGCATCGGGCTCGTTCATCGCGGTGCGGTGGGCGGGCGACATGAGGCCGGTCTCGTCAAGGATGGCGGAGAACAGCTTCCGGTCCTCGGCGGCCTCGATGGATTCGGGGGAGGTGCCGATGACGTGGCAGCCGGCTTTTTTGAGCGCGGTGGCGAGGTTGAGCGGGGTCTGGCCGCCGAACTGCACGATCACGCCCGAGCACTGTTCTTGCTCATAGATCTCGAGCACGTCTTCGAGGGTGAGCGGCTCGAAATAGAGGCGGTCGGAGGTATCGTAGTCGGTCGAGACGGTCTCGGGGTTGCTGTTGACCATCACGGTCTCGAACCCGGCCTCGCGCAGGGCGAAGGAGGCGTGCACGCAGCAGTAGTCGAACTCGATGCCCTGGCCGATGCGGTTGGGCCCGCCGCCAAGGATCATGATCTTCTTTTTGCCCTTGGGCGGGAGGATCTCGTTCTCGTCGCCGTAGGAGGAATAATAGTAGGGCGTAAACGCCTCGAATTCGGCCGCGCAGGTGTCCACGAGGCGGTAGGTGGTGCCGACCCCGCGCTGCTTGCGGGCGGCGCGCACAGCGAAGAGTTCGCTCTTCAGGAAAACGGCGAGCTGGGCGTCGGCGAAGCCGGCCTGCTTGGCGCGGCGCAACAGCGGCAGCGGCACGGCCTTCAGGTTGTAGCGCTTCAGCTCGACCTCGATCTCGTGGATCTCCTTAAGCTGGGTAAGGAACCAAGGGTCGATCTTGGAGAGGTTAAAAATCTGCTCGACGGTATAGCCCGCCATGAAGGCGTAGCGGAGGTAGAAAACGCGCTCGTTGTTCGGCGTGGCGAGTTTGCTGCGGATGCTTTTATCGTCGGGCAGCTCGTCGCCACCGAGCTTGCCGCCACCAAAACCGAAGGCGCCAACCTCAAGCGCTCGCAGGGCTTTCTGTAACGATTCCTTGTAGGTGCGCCCGCTGGCCCTGGCCTCGCCGACCGATTTCATCGCGGAGGTGAGGGTGGTGTCGGCGCCGGGGAATTTCTCAAAGGTGAAACGCGGGATCTTCGTCACCACGTAGTCGATGGTGGGCTCGAAGCTGGCCGGGGAGAGGCGGGTGATGTCGTTGCGCAGCTCGTCGAGGGTGTAGCCGACCGCGAGCTTGGCGGCGATCTTGGCGATGGGAAAGCCGGTCGCCTTCGAGGCGAGCGCGGAGGAGCGCGAGACGCGTGGGTTCATCTCGATGACGACCTGGCGTCCGGTCTTGGGGTCGATAGAGAACTGGATGTTGGAGCCGCCGGTCTCGACGCCGATCTCGCGTATGACGGCGAAAGACGCGTCGCGCATGACTTGGTATTCCTTGTCGGTCAACGTCATGGCCGGGGCGACGGTGATGGAGTCGCCGGTATGCACGCCCATGGGATCGAAATTCTCGATCGAGCAGATGACCACGCACTGGTCCTTGTGGTCGCGCATGACCTCCATCTCGTATTCCTTCCAGCCGAGCAGGCACTCCTCCACGAGGACCTCGTGAACGGGCGAGAGGTCGATGCCGTTGGCGACGATGCGCTCGAACTCCTCGCGGTTGTAGGCGATGCCGCCGCCGGAGCCGCCGAGGGTGAAGGAAGGGCGAATGATGAGCGGGAAATCGCCGATGATCTCGGCGGCGGCGCGAGCCTCGTCCATGGTCTTGACCGTGCGCGAGCGCGCGACGTCGAGGCCGATCTTGATCATGCACTGTTTGAACAACTCGCGGTCCTCGCCCTTGTTGATGGCGTCGGGTTTGGCGCCGATCATCTCGACGTTATACTTGGCGAGGATGCCCTTCTCGTGAAGCTGCATCGAAAGGTTGAGCGCGGTCTGGCCCCCGAGGGTGGGCAGGAGGGCGTCCGGGCGCTCGGCGGCGATGATCTTTTCCACGAAATCCACCGTGAGCGGCTCGATGTAAGTGGCGTCGGCGAACTCCGGGTCGGTCATGATCGTGGCCGGGTTGGAGTTGACCAAAATGACGCGGTAACCCTCCTCACGCAGGGCTTTGCACGCCTGGGTGCCGGAGTAATCAAACTCGCAGGCCTGACCGATCACGATGGGACCGGCGCCGATGATGAGGATGGACTTGAGATCGGTGCGCTTGGGCATGGACGTAGAGGAAGCGGAAGGTTGGTTCGCCCCAAAGTTCGGGCAAGCGGAAAGGCAGTGCGCAACCTGGCGGCGATATGCGAAGGGAGGTAACCGGGCCAGCCGCTCTCCCGCTCACAACGGCTTCACGCCCTTGTAGCCCCGCGCCCGCGCCCTCAACCGCGACACCCCCTTCCATGCCCCAAACGCCGCCCGCCACTTCCAAGCCACCAGGGCCGACCCGCGCGGATTGAAGTGCTTCAGGTAAACCTCGCGATTCGCGTCAAAGATCGCCGCCGCCATCGCCTCGTGGTTTTTAGCCACGCTCTGCCCCTTCAAATGCGTGATCGCCACCCGTCCGTCGTAAACAATTTTCCAACCCGCCCGCGCCACCCGGATGCAAAGGTCGAGGTCGTCGCCATACATAAAAAACCGCTCGTCAAACACGTGGCACGGGCGTCCCGCCCGTGGGCTCGCTTCGTCGTGGCATTGGCGTCCCGCCCGTGGGCCCGCTTCGTCCCCCGTCTCCTCAAGCTCCGCCACCGCCTCGAACACCGCCCGCCGCCCCAGCATAAACGCCCCGTTGATCGCCCCCACCTCATACGTTTCGTGTTCCGGCAGATGCGTCAGATTATACCCCGCCGCCCACACTCGGTCCGAGAACCGCGCCGCCAGTCCGCTCGCCCGGCAAAACCCATCCCACAGCGTCGGAATTGATCTCCGACATGCCAGATCCATACCGCCGTTGGCCATGACCAGTTTTGGAGAAATCAGCCCGATCTCCGGCTCCGCCCGCACCCGCGCCACGCAATGCGCCAAAGCCTCCGCATTGCACGCCGTGTCCGGATTTAAAAACAACACGCACTCCGCCAAAGTCCGCCCAAACCCCAGATTATTCGCCCGCCCAAACCCCAAGTTCGTCTCCGGCACCACATAGTCCACCCACGGATACTTCTCGCGCACCAGCGCCCCCGTGCCGTCGGCATCGAGCGAGTTATCCACCACAATCACCTCCACCGCCCGTCCTTCGATCTCCCTCGCCAGCGAACCCAGGCACGCGCCGATCTCGTCCCGCGAACGGTAGGCCACGACCACCACAGCGAGAAGGCGGGGCTGCTCATCTCGCATGCTCATGATCGACCTCCGCGCATTCGCGGTTCTTTATTTTTCCGCGAGGAGATACGTCGTCGAGGCGAGCACATGGGACGAAGGCTTCAAATTAACCCATCTATCAATACGGCGGAAAATCGCCGCCAAGATCAGAACTAAAGGCAGGAAAAGAATGCGCGACATTTTATTCATAAATAACCTGCAATAACAGATCCCCAGCATCGAAATCGCGAATCCTGGGCCTACACAGGTTCCCTGTCGTGTGACCGAAAAACCAGCTCGCTCAAACAGGCGCACGTGGCCGGTCAAGGTGAAATTCTGGTAGTGGTTAGGGTAGCCGTGATACCATTGCAAGAAAGGCGTGGCCGCGAACACTCTCCCACCCGGGCGCAACACCCTGTGCATCTCGGCAACCGCCTTCTCGGGAAACTCAAGATGCTCTAATACAGCTTCGCAAAAAATCCCGGCCACACTGCCGTTGGCATAAGGCAACTCGTAAGCGTCGGCCACCACGTCCACGTTTTGATAATCCGATATGTTCACGTTCACCAGTCGCGCGTCGTGGCGCAGCGGACCTCCGCCTACTGCCAGACAAATGGCGTCTGTAGACAAACCGTCAAAGATCGCGTGGTAGGCCTTGTTCGACGCCTGCGTCCGAAAATCGTTCCCAAGCAATATTTCAGAGAGCCCGGCCAACACGCGCCCGCGTCCGGACTGCCGATATTCCGTATCCATCGCGCCATCATTTTCAGTGAGATACTCGCGATGCCTTTCCGGATCGGAGAACAAGAAAGGAACGCCGTTACGCAGCACGTAACGATGCCCGCCTGGCGTTGAAATCAATTCCCGGCCATCGCTCACTAGGTTTTCCTTTGTCAGGGGACAAACGATTATACCCTGCTCGATTTGCTGTGGAATAGTTTTCATAAATATGTGCGGATCGGGATTAGCAAATATATTTCAATCATCGATTTTCCCAGTCCTTCCGAGAAGCCCGTCCCAGGTGCCTCGCACCATGCCGCAAAACTTCGCACCTCGCGCATTCTCCAGCAGCATTACGCGCGCAAAAACATGCAGACACCACAAGCTATCGAACGACGCCCAGTGCGGCACCGCCCGCGCATGCCGCCTCCAGACGCGCCACCGATTCCGCGCGATGTAGCGCAGGCGCAGCGCCGAATGAAACGTTGGCCGCACCACACGTCCTGCCATCCGAAACTCCCGCTGAGCGCCGAAATTATGCACCAACCATGCATCCGCGCTAACTACTATTTCATAACCCGCCCGCCGAGCCCGAAGGCAGTACTCATGGTCGATATAGTCGATGAAGAGCGCGTCGTCCATCGGTCCGATTTTCCGATACACCCGCAGATCGTTCAAGGCCCCTGACGTAATCACGAAAGCTACGCCGGCCAGATCCCCGCACGCGCAAGGCACGCGCGAAAACCACCAGCGGCACCGCAAATGGGGAACCACCCAACGATGATCCTCGTGAACCACGCGTTCTTCTCTCAAACGCGGCCCCACCACCGCCACTTTTTCCGGTTCGGCGAATCGCTGCCGAGACCGCCACAGGGCGTCCACCATTCCCGGCTGAGGAGTGCTATCCTGATCGAAGGTCACCGCCCAGTCGAAGCCCAGACTGATCGCGCGAGCCAACCCTACGTTCAAGGCCACCGCCAGCCCGCGATTCTCCCCCAACGCAATCAACTCCACCCCGTCCCCCGCAAGCAAGGCGCGGCCGACGTCGTCGGAGCCGTTATCCACCACGATCACCCGCCCGCATTCCCGCGCAATCGCATCGAGCCGGCTCCGCACGCCCGCTTCCGGGAGATACGTCACTACCACAGCGGCGATTTTGGGCGCCGGTTTCACGCACATCGATCCAACTTCCGTCTTAATGCCCGGTGGACCAGCCGCTCCACATCCGGGCATGTGAGCTTCGCTTCCAACGCGGCGGTACTGATCCGCCAACGCCGCTTTAAGGCCCTGCGCTTGCCGAGCTGAGCCCCCGCGCCCAGCAGACCGAGGAAAACCCCTTTGATGAACTGGCGGGACTGACCGCGCTTCGCCGCTTGCCAGGCCATGTAACCCAAGGTTGCCGCCGTGACAGGACCATACTTCAAAAGCAGCCATAACGGCAGGTTTTTAAAGCATACCCAAAGGTGATTTCGAGTCCCATACAGCACATTCCAAGGCGAGCCCACGCCCTGCGAACCGCTCACCCGATGCCGCACCACCGCCTCGCGGCAAAACCAAACCGGCCAGCCCAGCAATTGGGCGCGCAAAGACAGGTCCACATCCTCGAAATTGAGGAAAAAATCTGCGTCCAAAAATCCTGCGTCGGCGATAAACTCGCGCCGATAAAGCGCCGCGCCCGCGCAGGCTCCGAAGCACGGCCCCGATTCCGGAGCCTCCGCCGCCGGCAACCCAGTGTGCCGCTTGAAGCCATGCCCGGTCGTGTAGCAGCCATCCCCCGCGCTGTCCGTAAGCACGCCCTCCCAATCCGTCAGATGCGCCGCGACGATACCGACCTCGGGATGCGCCTCGGCGCACGCCACCAACCGCTCAAACCAGTCGGGTTCCGGCCGCGTGTCGTTGTTGAGTAGCACGATGAATTCACCTTTCGCCACCTCCACGCCGGCCAGATTGCCGCCCGAAAAGCCGAGATTCTCTTTTAACTCCACCACTCGCGCCTCGGGAAAATTCTCCAATACGTAGGCGACCGAATCGTCACGCGTGGAAAAGTTATCCACCACGATTATCTCAAAATCGCCGCGTGTCTGCTCCGCCAGCGCCGGCAGGCAATGCTCCAGGTGCGAGCGTCCATTCCAGTTTAGCACGATAACCGAGGCTTTCATTTGCGATCCTCCAAACATACTGCATGCATCACAAGTCCGGATAAAAATCCCGCTGATGGAGCCACTTGCCCCATTCCGAGCCTATACGTTTCAACGCCTTCGAGCGGTTCAACAAATCTTCCAGCACCTTCAGCCTCACCCTCCGATTAGTTTGGATTTTCCGACTTTCTCGCAAAGCCCACGAATATGCGACGTTTACCGCCATATATTCTGCATAAGCAAGAATCCGTGCGTGAAGGTGCGGTCGCGATGCAAGATACCGAACCTCCCCGCCGGGCCCGAGGGGACGGAACGACAAATTGGCGTTCTTTGCATTCATAAAGGGCCGATCCCAAAAAAATCCCGCGTCCTCCCAGGTTGATTTCTTATACAACGCCGCACCCGCTCCGGCCACAAAGGTGCGACCAGGCGGACGCCCCGCGGACAGCGGAAACACCTATATTGTTGAAATCCGCGATCGCTGACCTGCGACCCAATATTAGCGCTGTCTATTTGAAATTCTTTCAAGGCGAACGTTGACGGCACGGCCCCGCAAATCTGGTCTCTCAAGCCGGCCGCTGCCCCTAGGCGCTCCGTCAATTTCGGCTTGGGCGCGATATCTTTGTTCAGCACGAAGATCGCATCCCTGGTCGCGATCCGATGAGCTATGGCGCTACCCGCGCTCAGACCAGAACTCTGGGTTAAAGTCATCCGTCGCGCAAAAATATACGTATGCGCCAGCCCTTCCGATGCGCGATCAAATGAAACGATGTCTCCCGCGATCATCCCTACAGACTCGTATTGTTGTCGAGTCCAGGCCGGGGAACATCGATTCATATGAAACAGACCGTTCCAATTCGATATCAAAACAGATGTTTTCATCAGCCAAATCAGGCGGAAGGTTGACCAAACACACGGCGCAGTCCGTGTTTTAACTTACGCAAAGGAGCAAGTAATCGCCAAGATTTTGAGTCTGTTATGGCCGCTAGTTCTTCACAGGTCTGGACGAAACCTTGATCGATAAACCGGCCCAATATCCGGGATTCGCCCGGGTGGTCAAAGAACCCGGCGACAGTTTGAGGAAGGGGCGCGTCCGAGGCGAGCGCCACGATATATACCGGCGCCGGTACATCTGCCTTAAACCCTTTCCTCACCTCCCCGTCATCCCAGAAGCCAACCGTAGAGATGTTACCGTGCCCCAAAGGCAGCAGGCAGGAGCCGACCACGATTCTCTGGCCATAAAGGGCGACATGTTTGAATCGCACCCGCAGTTCTTCACGAAATTCCTCCGCCGTGAACTCATGGCGATGGAAGGGATTACCAGCAGGATAGTGTGCGCGGTTGGGCGTCGAGATGACCAGCAAACCATCGCTCCTCAAAACCCGCCGGAATTCGTTTAGCACCTGCCCCGGATTGTGGACGTGCTCGATGGTCTCGAAACTGACCACCACCTCCACGGAGGCGGCGGCCATCGGAAGCGCGGTGCAATCTCCCAAAACGAATTCTAACAGTCCGCTTTGCGCATATGCGCGCCGCGCATGTTCAACTGCCTCTTCGGCAATATCAACTCCGAGCACATATCTGGCGCGTTCCGCCAGAAGCCGGGTCCCGTAGCCTTCGCCCGAAGCCACATCCAAAACATTCCGGCCCGTCACCAGCTCCCGAGCAAAAAGATAACGATGCATGTGCTCCCAGCGAATCGCGCCCCGTTGCTCCGGCAAAAAACGCTCGCCCGTGGAATCTAGCGACATGGCAGGGAGCTTTGTTCAAGTTTCCAACTCTGGTCGACCAAAATCATCCCTTGGGTTCCTGTCGGCATACGTCCCGTCCCGAAAAAATCCCCGGCCATGACTTCGATCAGAAAAGCATGCTCCAGATGGTCGATAACCTCTGTAGCGTTTGCCAAATGTATAGTTATGAAATATTTTCCAGGGCGTAAAGGCAAGCGATCCACTCGACAGCGTACGCAGCTGTCGCCAAAAGGCAGATTAAACTGATCACCAGTAAAATGACTATATAATGTCGCCTGCCGCGCTCCAAGCTCGGAATCAATTCCTATCCCCACCAGCAGTCCCCGGTGCGGGCTGCACAATTTCAATTTAACATCAAACATAGCCACACCCCCGGCGACCAAAGGCCCACCGCCCTCACCAAAGGAACTAAACCCGGCAATCTCGGCCGGCCGGGCCATGATTTGCTCCCGGGCAGGAACGCCGCCGGACCGGGCTGAGACTGACGCCAAGTATTCGCCAAGCGTGGCATCGGGCGTCCCGATGTTCACCTTTTTTCCCCCTTCCAGCCAGAGGCAGCGGGAGCTCAACGCCGAGACCGCCGCCAAGTCGTGGCTGACCAGCAAAACCGTGCGACCATTGGCGGCCACACGTTTCATCGCGCCAAAACAACGGCGCTGAAAATCCATGTCCCCGACCGCTAGCACCTCATCCACGATCAAGATTTCGGTGCGCAAATGCGCAGCCACCGCGAAACCCAGCCGGGCATACATGCCGCTTGAATAGCGCTTGCAAGGGGTGTCCAAAAACTCTTCGACGCCGGCGAACGCCACAATCTCATCTAAATGTGCCAACACTTCGTGCCGACGCATACCCAATATTGCTCCGCTAAGAAATATATTCTCCCGGCCCGTCAGCTCTGGATGAAACCCTGTCCCCACCTCCAGTAAAGAGCCGACGCGACCAAAGATATCCACTTCCCCGACCGTCGGTTCGACTATCCGACTGAGAATTTTAAGCAATGTGCTCTTTCCCGCGCCATTGCGCCCGATCACGCCGAGCACCTCGCCTCGCCTAACCTCAAAGCCCACGTCCCGAAGCGCCCAAAACTCCTCCTTCGCCTCCGCACGCCTTAGTGCACCTCGTAACCGTGCGGGCAGTTTCATCAGTTCATCCCGCAGCGTGCGATATCCCGCATTACCACTCGCCGAGATCCCCAGACGATAACGTTTGCCGAGCCCCCTCACACTTATGGCGATATCGTTCATTCGTTTGTGTTAAAGAGTGTCCGCAAAATCTCTTTCCACCCGACGAAAGAAGAACGCGCCCGTCACCAAAGCCAGAGCCGCCAGCACCCCGGCGATCATCAGCGGACCCCATGCCACGCCCCCGCCCAGCAAGGCGGAGCGAAACGCGCCCAAAATCCCGCTTAGCGGATTCAGTGCGAAAACCGCCCGCCAACGATCCGGCACCAGCTCCATGCCATAGACCACCGGCGAGGCATACATCCCCACCTGGATCAAAAAAGGCAGCGCATACATAAAATCACGATAACGCACGTTCAACGCAGCAATCCAAAAACTAAGCCCCAGAGCCAAGGCAAGGAGGGTAACAATCGTCACCGGAAGCAACCCCAGCCACCATCCCGGCCAAATACCGTGCCAAGCCAGCAAAACCACCATCACGCCCAGTGATACTAAAAAATCCACCAAAGTCGAAACCGCCGCCGCCATCGGTATCAACATACGGGGGAAATACACCTTCGAGATCAATTTCGCCTCGGCGACCAGACTGTTGCCCGCGCGTTGCAGGATGCCCGCGAAAAGATTCCACCCGAGGAGACCCGCAAACACGAACAGCAGGTAAGGCCGCCCTCCGCTGGGCAGCTTGGCGAAATGGCCGAAAATCAGGGCGAAAATCGCCCCCGCCACCAAGGGCTGTAAAACCACCCACACCACCCCGAGGGCAGTTTGCCGGTAGCGCAACTTCACGTCGCGCAACGCCAGCATCACTAAAACATCGCGGTATTCCCAAAGCTCGGCCAACCCTAATGCCGTCCAACCGCGCCGGGCGCGGATACGGATGTGAGGGACGGGGGAGAGAGCCATGTTGACCACGTAACCTTCCCGCGCCGCTATGCGCTAGTCAATCCTCGCGGCGGACGGGCGCGCCCGCCAGTCCGGATATCTAATCATCGGCTCGGCCGCCGCTGGGCGCGAACCTCGCTGCGGCAACAAGCGGGCGGTCCGCATCATTGGAGACAAAATCCATCCCTCCCTCCCCTTTCGTCTTCGCCGCCACTTGCCCAACCGCGTCTGCCTCTTGCGCCGTAAACGTTTCCGTCTCCACGCCGGGACCCTCTACGAATTCGTCTGCAGCGAAAAACTACAGCGAAAAAGCTTCTCGAGACGCCCTTTTATTCGATAACCGCGAAGAAGCGCGACTCGCCGCCATTCTGCCGACACCTGCGGGGGCATTCCCGACCGCTCCGGACCGCGCTCCAGTCATTGACTCCCGCCTGGAACCCGTTGGCAATTGCACGGTTTTTACCACCCTTCATGCCTCAACCCATTAACGCCGAATCGTCCGATCTGGCGACGCCGGACTACTTCGACCGCATCGCTGAAACCGATGACCGCACCCGCCGCATCCAAGCGTCTTTCCACGCCCAGATCCTCGCTCATCACCGCCGCCTGATTCCGGAAAACAGCCGCGTGCTCGAATGGGGTTGCGGTAAGGGCGATCTCCTCCGCGCCCTTCAACCGGCCCGCGGCCTCGGTTTGGATTTCAGCCCCGGGATGATCGCTCACGCCCAACGACGGACCCAGGCGGACCAGCCCGTCGAATGGCGTGTCGCAAACATCGAGACTCAACCAATCGACGAACCCTTCGATCATATCGTGGGCAATTTCCTCATCGGCTACCTGGGCGATATTCAACGCGCGCTTGAGAACCTCCACTCCGCCGCGCATCCCCGCACCCGCCTCGTCATCACCTCGCTCAATCACTTGTGGCTCTGGCCGCTGCGCGCGGCCCAGAAAGTCGGCTGGGTAAGCCCCCAACCCGCCAGCAACTGGCTCACCTCGGACGACCTGGTGAATCTTCTGGAACTCTCAGGCTGGGAAATCGTAACCCACGGCACGCGTCAACTGCTGCCCTTTAATGTTCCGCTCCTGACGCCGTTCCTT
>JBBRHC010000053.1:0-15021 GCA_038223295.1 Opitutales bacterium | reverse complement strand
CGGGAAACTCTCGTAGCCCTCCACCACCAGCTCGCCCGTCGTCAGCGTGCCCGTCTTGTCGAGCGCGATCACGTTGACCTGCGCCAGCTTCTCGATCGCCGCGCCCCCGCGAAACAACACCCCGCGCCGCGCCCCCCACGCGATCGCCGCCAGGATGGCCGACGGGATCGACAACACCAACGCGCACGGGCTCATCACCACCAGCAGCGTCATCGCCCGGTAAAACGCCGACGGCGCCTCGTCCCCCCGCGCCACGCCGGCACGTCCAGCGCCAGCCACCACACTAAAAACATCGCCGCGCTCACCCCCAGCACGAGGTAGGTGTAGCCCGTGCCGAACCGGTCCGTGAAGCGCTGGCTGGGCGCCCGCAGCCGCTGCGCCCCGTGGATCAGACGAATGATTTTTTGCAACGTGCTCTCCGCCGGCAAGCGCACCACCCGCCAGTCCAGCGTGCCCCCCAGATTGATCGTCCCGCTGAACACCGGGTCGCCCCGCGTTTTCTCCACCGGCACGGATTCTCCCGTCAGCGCCGACTCGTCCGCCCCGCTCTCCCCCGTCTCCACCACCCCGTCCGCGCAAAACGCCTCGCCCGGCTTTACCCGCACCCGGTCGCCGAGGCCCACCGCGTCCACCTCCACCACGCGCTCCTTCCCGTCCGCGCCCACCAGGGTGGCCTGCTTCGGCGCCGACTTTAGCAACGCGTCCACCTCGCGGTGCGTGCGCTCGTTCGCATACGCCTCCATCGCCCCCGAGGCCGAAAAGAGAAACAACAACAACACCGCCTCCCCCCACGCCCCGATGGCCACCGCCCCCGCCGCCACCGCCAGCATGAGGAAATGGATGTCCAACTTCGCCCGCCGCAGGTTTTCCCACGAGTCCTTCGCCGCGTCCCACCCGCCCGCCACCAAGGCCCCGCCCTGCAAGGCCAGCCCCACCCACGTCGGCCCCCAACCCCAGCGCACGGCGGCCCAGCCCGCCAGCCCCAGCCCGCCGCACACCCCCGCGTAGGCCGCCAGCTCCCGCCAGTCCTCCGCCTCATGCCCCTGGCTGTCGCCCGCGCCGCCCGCTTCCGTCCCCTGCCCCGCCGTGCTCTCCGGCCACGCGTATTCCTTCCACCGCCAAAGTTTGGGGGCCGTCTCGCAGGCCGGTGCGCTGAGCTGCACCGAGCCGCCCTCGCGCGTCAGCCGAAACCCCGCCGGCGTGCCCGCCCCCGCGTCCACCGCGTCGAACTCCCCGCCTATCGCCGCCAGCGTCGCCTCCAGCCGTGCCTGCAACGCCACCCCATCCACGGCTCCGAGCGTGGCGACATGCACGCGCCGCGCCCCCGGATCGAGCCGCACCGCCTCCACCCCCGGTTCGGTGCGCAAAAACTCCGCCAAGGTCTCCGTCCACGACGTCTGCATGCCCGCACCATGCGCGCCCTCCCCCCGCCCGCCAACCACGATTTCCCCTGCTTGAGCGGGTCGCCTAAACCGCCGCCGCCATCAACCCAGAGACGGATCCCCGCGAAAAATGGGCCCAAAAAGCATGAGCGCCGCAAAACGCGCCAAGGCCTTTTTTGCTTCTTTTGCGCCTTTTTTTGACCATATTTTCCGAACGTTTCTCCCCCGTTTCCCCGGTCATCCGATCAGCGAATTTGACTAAGCGGCGGGTCGCGACGGCAGGGCTGGTATGGGTCTTAAAGCCGCGCACCGGATTGATTCCCTAACGGCATGAGAAAAGAAGGGCTAGACGCGGGGCGTGTCGGGTTAGGCGCGAAAGGAGCGGACACAAGAACCGCGATCGCGGGCGGCGAGATTGTCCCCGTGTGGAGGCGATTGAAAAAACCACCGCGGGTAGTCGGGTCACGACGGGCGAATCCGGCGTCGGCTTCTCTCTTTCGGAACTGAACCAAAAAATGGCGGAAGGGGAGGGATTCGAACCCCCGGAACCTTTCGGTTCGCCAGATTTCAAGGCTGGAGCAATCGACCACTCTGCCACCCTTCCGGACTCACACTCACGCCAGACTCGTTTCAAAAAAGCCGGACGCGAGCGCGAAAAAACACCGCCCCGCCCCGAACCTCCCCCGCCGGGTCAATCCTGTTGCAGACCGAGTTCCTCGACCCGCTTGCGCAACGTCGCCCGAGTCATCCCCAGCCGCTCCGAGGTGCGCGCCAGGTTGCCATCGAGTTCCTTCAGGCTGCGCACGATCATCTCGCGCTCCAATCGCTCCAGGACCGGCTCGATCTCCCTGCTCAGCTCGACGTGGAGAAAATCCAGCGCCTGCGCCACCGTCAGCGCGCCCGCCGCCACCGGCGCGCCCGCCGCGAACGGAGCAGGCGTCTGCACCCGCGCCGCCCCGGCCCCCAGGCCGTCCGCCGCCGCGCCACCGATCGGCATAGGCGCCGGCGACCCGCCGCCCACCGCCCCCGCGGGCAAAGGCGGGGTCGAGGAGTTCGTCGTCGCGCCCACGCTCGCCAGCACCTCCGGCGGCAAATCCTTCACCAGGATCGCGTCGCCCTGCGCGATCACCGCGCTGCGATACACCAGATTCTCCAGCTCACGCACGTTGCCCGGCCAGTCATATCGCGCAAGCACCGCCATCGCCTCGGGCGCGACTTTCGCGACCCGCGTCTTTTTTTGCTTGAACAAATTCTGCAGGCAAAAATCCACAATCTGCGGGATGTCCTCCCGCCGCTCGCGCAGCGGGGGCATGCGGATGCGCACCACGTTTAATCGGTAATAAAGGTCTTCGCGAAAGGCCTTCGCCTTCACCATCGCCTCGAGGTCCTTGTTCGTCGCCGCGATGATGCGCACGTCCACCTTGATCGTATCCGTGCCGCCCACGCGCTGGATGTCCCCCTGCTGCAGCACGCGGAGGATCTTCGTCTGGGTCGCCAGCGCCATGTCGCCGATCTCATCGAGGAAAATCGTGCCGCGATCACACAGCTCGAACTTGCCGATGCGCTGGTTGGTCGCGCCCGTGAACGAGCCCTTCTCGTGGCCGAAAAGCTCGCTCTCGATCAAGTTGTCCGGGATCGCCGCGCAGTTCACCGCGATGAAGTTTCCCTTCGCCCGGTGCGAGTGTTTCCAGATCGAGCGCGCCACCAATTCCTTGCCCGTGCCGCTCTCGCCCGTGATCATCACCGTGACGTCGCTCGCCGTCACCTGGCCGATCACCTTGAAGACATCCTGCATCACCGGCGACGCGCCCACGATGCCCTCGCGGTAGTCGTCCGCGTTGATCGTCGGCTTGTAGTCTCCCGCCGAGCGCATGTCGGCGTGCGCCTTGAGCGCGTTCTCCGCCAGCGCCAGCACCTTCGCCGGATCGAAGGGCTTCATGATGTAGTCGAACGCGCCATACTTCATCGCCTCGATCGCGGTCTGCGCGGTGCCAAACGCCGTCATCAGAATCACCAATTGCCGCGGGTTCGCCGCGCGGATGTGTTGCAAGGCCTCCAGCCCGCTCATGCCGCCCATGCGCACATCGAGAAAAATCAAATCCGGCGCCGGCCCCTTCTTCACCGTCGCCACCCCCGCCTCGCCGCTCCCGGCCTCGCTCACCTGGTATTTTTTGGAGGACAACACCCGCCCGAGCGAGTAGCGGACCTCGGCGTCGTCGTCGATGACCAGGATGGTGGGAGCTTTGGGATCGGACATTGGCGCGCACGCTGCACCCGCCGCCCGCCCCGGTCAACGTCCGCCCACGCCCGCGCCCCGCCCTTGCGCAATATCACCCGGTGCCTCGCCCGCCGTCCCCCTCGGCCCCCCGCCCGTCAACCGGTGGCTTGCCTCGTCCTCCCGCGACCGCTTTTTCAGAGCCGATGAAGGCATCGCGATCCCTCCGGCTCCTCTTCGCGCTCGCCGCGGTCGGCGTCGTGGGCTTCCTCGCTTTGCGCTCCTCGCCCTGGGTGGGGGAACTCCCGTGGATTCCACACTGGCTGAGCGATTGGGCCGACCGACACGGCACCCTGCGCAACCTGCCCGCCTTCGCCGCGCTCACCGTCGCGCTCATCCCGGCCTTCGGCTGGCGGCTGGGCGGCGGAATCGCCGCCGGGCTCTCCGTCGCGCTCGAGCTGGCCCAAGTCTTCATCGCCGGACGCACCTTCGACTGGGCCGACATCGGCTGGTCCCTCGCGGGCGTCGCCGCCGTCAGCGCCGTGGCTTGGTATCGCCAGCCGCACCCCTCCCGCCGCCTGGTCCAAAACGGTCCGGAGCCGTAAGCGAAGCGCGGGGCCACGGCGCAGGTTTGCCCAGACTCGGCTCGGGCCCGGCTCGGGCCTCGCCCGCGCCGCGCGAAATCACCCGCCCCGCGTCTGCCCAATACCACCGCCTCGCTCGCGTTCGCACGCTGGCTGCGTATCTCTCCAAACCGACATGTCCGCCTCTTCCGCGCCCGCCCTCGCCGTCACCGCCGTCATCAAATCCTACGGCCCCCGCCGCGTGCTCGACGCCGTCTCCTTCACCGTCGCCGCCGGCGAGCGCGTCGCCCTCACCGGCCCCTCCGGCAGTGGCAAGACCACCCTCCTCAACTGCCTCGGCGGCGTGGATCGCCCCGACTCCGGCGAGATCCATCTGCTCGGCGCGCGCATGGACCAGCTCGACCCCGACGCCCTGAACCTCCTCCGCCGCGAGCGCGTCGGCACCATTTTCCAATTCTTCCACCTGCTCCCCACCCTCTCCGCCGCCGAGAACATCGAGCTGCCTCTTCAACTCCTCAAAACCCCCGCGCCCGAGCGTAGCGCCCGCGTGCAAGCCCTGCTCGACCGCGTCGGCCTCGCCGCACGCGCCCACGCCCTGCCCTCCCAGCTCTCCGGCGGCGAACAACAACGCGTCGCCATCGCCCGCGCCCTCGTCCACCGCCCCGCCCTCCTCCTCGCCGACGAGCCCACCGGCAACCTCGATACCGCCAACGGCGCCAACATCCTCGCCCTCCTCCGCGAACTCACCGACGAGACCCGCACCGCCCTCGTCCTCGTCACCCACAGCGAGGAGGCCGCCGCCATCTGCCACCGCCGCGTCCGCCTCCGCGACGGCCGCGTCGTCGAGTAAACCGGTGCGCCCTCTCCGCGCCCCGGCCATTCGCCATTCGTCATTGGTCATTTCCTCGATGCTCCCCCTCCTCCTGCGCCGCCTGAGCCTGCGCCACGCCCGCCTCGCCCCGGGCCAGACCGCCCTGCTTGTTCTCATCCTCGCCCTCGGCGTCGCCGTCTTCACCGCCGTGCGCCTCGCCAACCGCGCCGCCGTCTCCTCCTTCACCCACTTCACCGACACCCTCACCGGCACCTCCGACTGGATCATCCAGGCCCCCGCCGGCCGCCTCCCCGAAGCCGTCCTCCCCGAGCTCCGCGCCGCCCTCGCCGATCTCGCGGTGCAGATCCACCCGGTCATCGAAAGCACCGGCTCCGAACCCGCCCCGACCGCTTCCCCCGCCGAGGCCGACGCCGGGGCCGGGGCCAACGCCGACGCCCCGCCGCGCTTCGGTCGCCGCACCTACACCCTGCTCGGCGTGGACCTCGTCGCCATCGCCAATCTCGCCGCGCAACAAACCGCCGCCGACCCGTTTTTCCGCGACGGGGGCGGCGGCGGTTTCTTCGATCTCTTCGGCCCCGAGCCCCTCGTCTGGCTGAGCCCGGCCTACGCCCCCACCCCGCCCGGGCACCTCGACCTGATCGTCAACGACCGCCCCGTCCGCCTGCGCGTCGCCGGCCTCATCCCCCGCGCCACCGACGGCCCCGCCGCGCCCGTCGGCCTCGTTGTCCTCGATCTCCCCCGACTCCAACGCCTCGTCGGCCGCGAAGGCCAAATCGACCGCGTCGAGTTCGTCCTCGAACCCGGCCACGCCCTCGAGGCCCGCCGCGCCGAGGTCAGCCGACGCCTCACCCGCCTCGCGCTCGCCGCCCCCTCCGCCTCCTCCGCCTCCGCCCATCATCCACCCTCCATCACCCATCTTCCATCGTCCGACCCTCAGCCATCCTCCGCCCCCCGCTGGCTCGTCTCCACCCCCGGCGGCCGGCGCGACACCGCCGAGACCATGACCGAGGCCTTCCGGCTCAACCTCACCGTCCTCTCCCTCATCGCCCTCCTCGTCGGCCTCTACCTCGTCTTCCAGGCCCTAGACGGCGCCGTCGTCCGCCGTCGCGCCGAGATCGCCATCCTGCGCTCCCTCGGAGTCGATGCCCGCGTCATCCGTTTCGCCTGGCTCGCCGAGGCCGCCGTGCTCGGCCTCGCCGGCGGCGCCCTCGGCCTGCTCCTGGGCTGGGCCGGCGCGCAGGTCGCCGTCCGCGCCGTCGGCCAGACCGTCAACGCCCTCTACTACGCCACCAGCGTCCAGGCCGCGCAGCTTGCCTGGCCCGAGGCCGCGCTCGGGCTCGCCGCCGGCGTCGTCGCCAGCGTGCTCGCCGGCTGGGCCCCCGCCCGCGCCGCCGCCGAGACGCCCCCCGCGCAGGTGCTCGTGCGCGGGGCGCCCGGCGCCATCGGCGGGCGCTGGCTGCGTAGCTGGCCCCTCGCCCTCGGCGCGATCGCCCTCGGCGTGGCCCTCACCCGCCTCCCTCCGCTCGATCTCGGCGGCGGCACCCGTTTCCCGCTCGGCGGCCACCTCGCCGCCTTCTGCGGCATCCTGGGCGGGGGCGTGCTCGCCGCCCTCGCCATCCCCGCCCTCGGCCGCGCCCTGCGCCCGCTCGCCGCCCGCGGCGCGTCCTGGCGCGTCGCGATCGGACACCTCCTGCGACCCACCGGCCGCCACCGCCTCGCGGCCGCCGCGCTGGTCTGCGCCATCGGCATGGCCGCCGGCATGGCCATCCTCGTCGCCAGCTTCGAGCGCTCCGTGCGCGGCTGGGTGCAGAGCGCCCTCCAGGCCGATCTCTACCTCTCCAGCGCCGGCGCCCAGTCCGCCACCGCCGACAACCGCCTCGCCCCCGCCACCTGGCGCGCCCTCGCCGCCCACCCCGCCGTCGCCAAGGCCTCCATCTTCTCCGCCTACCCGCTCACCCTCGACGGCAAACCCACCACCCTCGGCGGCGGCGACCTCGCCGACCAGTCCGGCCGCGACGGGTTCCTCTGGGTCGGCCCGCCCCCGCCCGCCGAGGCCCTCGACCCCGCGCGCAACGCCGGCCTCGCCCTCGTCAGCGAAAGTTTCTCGCAACGCTTCCGTATCCAACGCGGCGATACACTGACCGTGCCCACCCCCGCCGGCCCGCGAACTTTGCGCGTCGCCGCCCTCTTCGCCGACTACGGCAACGAGCGCGGCACCGTGCTCGTCGACCGCACCCACACCACCCGCTGGTTCGACGACGACCACGCCACCAGCATCTCCCTCGACCTGCTCCCCGGCGCCGTCGCCGAGACCGTGCGCGCCGACCTGCTCGCCGCACACCCGGGCGTCTCCATTTTCACCAACTCCAGCCTGCGCGCCGAGGTGCTGCGCATCTTTCGCCAGACTTTTTCCATCACCTACGCGCTCCAGATCATCGGCCTCGCCGTCGCCGTGGTCGGCCTCGCGCTCAGCCTGGTCAGCGTGCTGCTGGACCGCCGCGACGAGCTCACCACGCTCCGCGCCCTCGGTTTTCGCCGGTCCGAGATCGCCCGCGCCACCGCCATCGAGGGCGGCGTGCTCGCCCTCTGCGCCACCGCCGTCGGCCTGGCCCTGAGCTTCGGCCTGGGCTGGGTGCTCATCCACGTCATCAACAAACAAAGCTTCGGCTGGACCCTCGCCTTCTCCGCCCCCGCCGCCCAGCTCGCCGCCCTAGCCGTCCTCGTCATCGGCACCGGCTTCGGCGTCAGCTACCTCGTCGGCCGCTGGGGCGCCGCCCTCCCCGCCGACCGCGAAGAGTGAAAACGGAGCTTCAATAACCCCTGGCCACGAAAAGCGCCAACGACCCTAAAATGAAATACCAGCCGCCCCTCCATTTCCTCCTCTCCGTGTTTTGCGCTTTTTGTGCCTTTTGTGGCCAGCCCCTCCGCGCCTCCGAGATCCCGCTGCGCACCCCCGACGGCTTCGCCGTCCCCCAGCCCGGCCCGGCCTTCACTTTCCCGCGCGATCACGGCTCGCACCCCGACTACAAAATCGAGTGGTGGTATCTCACCGGCCACCTCTTCACCGCCGATAAACCCACCCCGCGCCGCTTCGGTTTCCAAGCCACTTTTTTCCGCTCCGCCGCCCCGCTCGCCACCGCCGCCCATCCCGCCCCCGCCGCCTTCGGCCACGACCAGATCCACCTCGCCCACATGGCGCTGGTTGATGTCGCCACCGGGCGTTTCCTCCACCAGGAGCGCCTAAACCGCGCCGGCTGGGACGCCGCCGCCTCCACCACCACCCTCGATGTGCGCAACGGCGACTGGTCCCTGCGCTTCATCGACGCCGCCTCCGAAAAGATGCAGCTCGTCGGCGGCATCCGCGCCGACGCCCGTTTCACCTTCACGCTCACGCCGGCAAAGCCCCTCGTGCGTTTCGGCGAAGCCGGCTACTCGCGCAAGGGCGCCGCGCCCACCGCCGCCAGCTACTACCTCACCTTCCCGCGCCTCGCCCTCGCCGGCGCGCTCACCCTCGACGGCGTCGAGCTTCCCGTCACCGGCCAGGCCTGGATGGACCACGAATACAGCAGCAGTCAGCTCGATAAAAACCAGGTCGGCTGGGACTGGCTCAGCGCCCAGCTCCACGACGGCCGCGAACTCATGTTCTACGCCCTGCGCGCCGCCGACGGCACCCTCGATCCCGCCTCGACCCTCACCTGGATCGCCCGCGACGGCACCCTCGCCCGCGCCCCCTTCCTCTGGCAACCGCTCACCACCTGGAAAAGCCCTCATACGGGCGCGATCTACCCGCAACGTATCCGCCTCACCACCACCGATCCCGAGTCCCGCGCCGAGGTCGTGTTCATCATCGAGCCCTTTCACCCCGACCAGGAACTCGCCGGCAAACTCGGCGGCGTCACCTACTGGGAAGGCGCCTGCCGCCTGCTCGCCGCCGACGGCGCCGAGCTCGGCTCCGCCTACCTCGAGCTCACCGGCTACGACCGCGCCCTGACCGTCCTTCGTTAACCCGCGCTGTCCCGGTAACATTTTCCCATGTCCCACCCTTCTCTCGCCCTCATCGCCGGCCTCACCGGCGGCATCGGTTCCGCCCTCGCCCGCCGCCTCCACGCCGCCGGTTGGCGCGTGGGCGGCTTTGCCCGCTCCGCCGATAAACTCGCCGCGCTCGCCGACGAGCTCCCCGGCCTCGAAACCGCCGTCGCCGACGCCACCGATCCCGACGCCGTCGCCGCCGTCATCCCCGAGCTCATCGCGCGCGGCGGCGGCCCGCTCGACGCCTACGTCCACTGCGTCGGCTCCATCCTGCTCAAATCCGCCCACCTCACCTCGCTCGACGAGTGGCGGCGCACCCTCGATCTCAACCTCAACTCCGCCTTCTACGGCCTCCGCGCCGCCCTCGCCCCCATGCAGGCCCAGGGCCACGGCGGCGTCGTGTTGCTCAGCTCCGTGGCCGGCTCCACCGGACTGCCGAGCCACGAGGCCATCTCCGCCGCCAAGGGCGGCATCGAGGGCCTCGTGCGCGCCGCCGCCGCCAGCTACGCCGGACGCAACGTCCGGGTAAACGCCGTCGCGCCGGGCCTCGTCGACACGCCCCTCGCCGCCGCCCTCCTCGGTAGCCCGCAGGCGCGCGCCTTCTCGGAAAAGATGCACCCGCTCGGCCGCGTCGGCACGCCCGCCGACATCGCCGCCGCCATCGCCTACCTGCTCTCCCCCGACGCCTCCTGGGTGACCGGCCAGGTCTGGGCGGTCGACGGCGGCCTCGGCACCGTGCGCCCGCGCCCCAAAGCCTAGTCCGCACCCGAAGCCGCGCGCCCGAGGCGCCTCGCGCCGGGAATTGCCGCCGCCCCGGTTTCCCCCACCGTGCCGGCACCGCGTGAATCATCTCGATCTCAAACTCTGGCGCGATCTGCGCGCGCTCAGATCCCAGGTCCTCGCCGTCGCCCTCGTCATGGCCTGCGGGCTGGCGATGATGATCATGACGCGCTCGCTTATCCATTCTTTGGATACGGCGCGCGAGAGCTACTACGAGGCCCACCGCTTCGCCCACGTCTTCGCCTCCCTGAAGCGCGCCCCCCTCGGCGTGGCCGGGCAGCTCGGCGCGCTCCCCGGCGTGGTCGCGGTCGAGCCCGGCATCGCGCGGCTCGTCACCCTCGACCTGCCGGGCCGCGCCGAGCCCGCGCAAGGTTTGGTCCGCTCCCTGCCCGATCGCCGAGAACCGCGCCTCGGCCGGCTCTTCGTGCGCTCCGGCCGCCTGCCCGCGCCCGATGGTCGCCTGGAAGCCGTGGTCAGCGAGGCCTTCGCCGACGCCAACGCCCTCGCGCCCGGCGCGCGCGTCGCCGCCCTGCTCAACGGTCGCCGCGTCGAGCTGCGCATCACAGGCGTCGTGTTGTCCCCCGAGTTCGTCTTCGAGGCCCCGCCCGGCGCCGCCCTGCCCGACAACCGCACCTACGGCGTTTTCTGGATGCGCGAGGCCGAGCTGGCCGAGGCCTTCAGCCTCAAGGGCGCCTTCAACACCGTCGCCCTCGCGCTCGGCCCCGGCGCGCGCGAGACCGAGGTCATCGAGGGCGTGGACCGCCTCCTGCGCCCGTGGGGCGGCCTCCAGGCCCACGGCCGCGCCAACCACCCGAGCGACACCCGCGTCAACGACGAGATCAACGTCCTGCGCGGCCTCTCCTTCGGCTTCCCCCTCGTTTTCCTCAGCGTCGCCGCCTTCATGATCAACGCCGTCCTGGGCCGCCAGATCACGCTCCAGCGCGAGCAGATCGCCATCCTCAAGGCCTTCGGTTTTTCCAACCGCGCCGTCGCGCTGCACTTCGTGAAATTCGCCCTCGTCATCGTGCTCCTCGGCACCCTCCTCGGCGCGCTCGGCGGCTACCTGCTCGGGCAAAAACTGGTCGACATGTACCACCTGTTTTTCCGTTTCCCCCAGCTCGATTTCCTCCCCGCCTGGACCACGCTCCTTGCCGCCCTGGTCGCGAGCGCCGCCGCCGCGCTGGCCGGCGCGCTCGGCGCGGTGCGGCGCGTGGCGCGCCTCGCGCCGGCGGAGGCGATGCGCCCCGAGCCACCGGAGGATTTCCGCCCCGCCCTGGTCGAGCGCCTCGGCCTCGGTCGCACCGTCGGCGTCTCCCTGCGCATGGCCCTGCGCAACCTGGAACGTAAACCCTGGCGCGCCGCGCTCACCGTCGTGGCGCTCGCCCTCGCCACCGGCATCCTGGTGGTGCCAAACGCTTTTCGCGACGGCATCGCCCACATCCTCGATTTCCAGTGGGACGTCGCCCAGCGCCAGACCGCCATCGTCGCCTTCACCGAGGCCGGCGCGGCGCGCGCGCTGGCCGACGTGCGGCAGTTGCCCGGCGTGATGCATGCCGAGCCCTTTCGCTCCGTCTCGGTCGAGCTGCGCTCCGGCCCGCGCTCGCGCCGTCTCGGCGTGCAGGGCCTGCCGCCCGGCGCGACCCTGCAACGCGTGATCGGCCCCGGCGACCACGCGCTGCGCCTCAAAGGGAGCGGCCTCGTCATCTCGCGCGTGCTCGGCGAGGCGCTCGCCGTCGCGCCAGGCGACGAACTCACCCTCCGCGTGCTCGAGGGCAAGCGCCCCGAGCGCACGGTGCGCGTCGAGGGCTTTTCGGAGGATTTCGCCGGCATCGCGAGTTACATGGAGCTGGATGCGTTGAACCGCCTGCTCGGCGAGGGGGACCGCATCAGCGGCGCCTACGTCACGGTGGCGGCCGGCGCGTGGCCGGAGTTTTTGCGCGCGGTCAAGGCCACCCCCGCCGCCGGCCGCGTGGTCATCAAAGCCGCCATGCGCCGCAGCTTTCGCGAGACCACCGCGCAGAGCATCGGCCTCATCCAGACCATCTACCTCGTCTTCGCCACCACCGTGGCCTTCGGCATCGTCTACAACAGCGCCAGCATCGGCCTCTCCGAGCGCCAGCGCGAGCTCGCCACCCTGCGCGTGCTCGGCTTCAGCCGGCGCGAGGTCGCGGGCGTGCTCGTCGCCGAGCTGGTCATCCTCACCCTCGCCGCCCTGCCCGCCGGCCTCGTCATCGGCACCGGTTTTGCCAAGGCCATCCTCACCACCGTCAACACCGAGACGGTGCGCCTGCCGCTGGTGCTCACCGCGGGCAACTACGCCTTCGCCGTGCTCGTCGTGGCGAGCGCCACCGCGATTTCCCTCTGGCTGGCCTGCCGCCGGCTCGACCAGCTCGACCTCGTCGGCGTGCTCAAGGCGCGGGATTGAGGCCGCCACGCGATCCCTTTTAACCAACCCCTCCGACTCCGACACCCTGCATCGCACCCGACACATGAGCCCTGACGCCGCCCCCTTCGATCCCCACGCCCCCGACCCGCGCGCCCGCCGCCGCCGCTGGCCACTGCGCGTGGCCGCCGCGATCTTCGTGCTCCTGCTCGTGGCCGGCCTCTGGCCGCGCGCTCTGCCGGTGGAGATAAGGCCCGCCCGGCGCGGGGCCTTGCGCGTCACCATCGACGAGGAAGGCCAGACCCGGGTCAAAAACCGCTACGTCGTCTCCGCGCCCGCCTCCGGCCAGTTGCGCCGCATCCCGCTCAAGCCCGGCGATCCGGTCCGCGCCGGCGAGACCATCCTCGCCGAGCTCGAGAGCGCCGGCGCCGACCTGCTCGATGCCCGCAGCCTCGCCCAGGCCGAGGCCCGCGTGCGCGCCGCCGAGAGCGCGCGCGATGCCGCCGAGGCGCGCCGCGACAGCGCCCACTCCAGCCTCACCCTCGTGCAAAACGAGCTGCGCCGCCTGCGCGAACTGGCCGGCAAACGCCTCATCTCCACCCAGGAACTCGACGCCGCACAGACCCGCGCCGAGACCGCCGAGCAAGACGCCCGCGCCGCCGGTTTTTCCGCCCAGGTCGCCGGCTTCGAACTCGAACAAGCGCGCGCCACTTTGCAGCGCGGCGCGCCAACGCCGGCCGAGCTCGCCCGCACGGCTCCCGCCTCCGGCGACGCCACCCTCGCGCCCGGCGCGGACACCGCGCCCACCGCGCCCGGCGCCGAAAGCCGCCTCGTTGTGCGATCTCCGGTCGATGGCCGCGTGCTGCGCGTTTTCCAGGAAAGCGCCCGCCTGGTGCTCGGCGGCACCGAGCTCGTCGAGGTCGGCGACCCCACCGATCTGGAGGTGCGCGTGGAGGTGCTTTCGCGCGATGGCGTGGCCGTGGCGCCCGGCGCGGCCGTCCTGCTGGAGCGCTGGGGCGGCGAAGGCGTCTTGCAGGCCCGCGTGCGCCGGGTGGAGCCCGCCGCGTCCACCAAAATCTCCGCCCTCGGCGTCGAGGAGCAGCGGGTAAATCTGCTCGCCGATTTCATCGACCCACCCGAGCGCCGCGCCGCCCTCGGCGACGCCTACCGCGTGGAGGCGCGCATCGTCACCTGGGAGGCGGCCGACGTGCTCCACGTGCCCGCCGGCGCGCTTTTCCAGCTCGATGGCGGCTGGAGGGTTTTTGTGGTCGAGGGCGGTCGCGCCCGCCTGCGCACCGTCGAGCCCGGCCGCGCCAACGGCGTGCAGACCCAGATCCTCTCCGGCCTCGCCGAAAACGAAGCCGTCATCGTCTACCCCGGCGACCGCGTCCGCGACGGCTCCCGCGTGCGCAGCCTCGAAGTGGACCCCTGAGCAACGGATGCAACAGGAAGGGATGTCAGGGCTGTCCCTCCGGCATGGCACCGGCGTCCCGCCCGTCAGCGAATGGGCTCCTGCCCGTTCGCCGCCGATCCCATGGGCGGGACGCCCATGCCGCTTTCGACCCGCTGACATCATTTCCTGTCACACCCTGATGCCACCCCCGCCGCCCATCGCCGTAGGCGGCCCGTTTGCGGGCGCTCCTTTCCACTCCGCGGCCGCCCGGCCATTGACATACCTGAGACTCATCTGAGACTCACCTCCGTGAGCACCGAAAGCACCGACTCCGCCCGCGCCAAATTCCGCACCCACCTCTCCGCCCACGGCCTGCGCGTGACCAACCAGCGCGTGGCCATTTTTGACGCCGCCTTCGCGCAAAAGGAGCACTTCACCGCCGAGGAGTTGCTCGCCCACGCCCGCGCCATCGACGACTCCGTCTCCCGCGCCACCGTCTACCGCACCCTCCCCCACCTCACCGGCAGCGCCGTCCTCCGCGAGGTCGATATCGGCAAAAACCTCAAATACTACCTGCGCAACGCCGATAACTCCGCCCAAGTCGCCCAGGTCATCTGCGTCGATTGCGACCGGATCTTCGAGATCAGCGCCCCCTTCATGTCCTGGTATGGCAACACCGTCTCCTCCAAGCTCGGCCTCACCCCCACCTCCCAGCGCCTCCAAGTCAGCGCCCACTGCGATTCCTTGAAAGCCGTCGGCGTCTGCAAACACCGCGCCGCCGTATAGTTTCGCTATTTCCCTCAAAAACCCGCCACCACCCGCGCGCCCCCGGCTGCGTGTTTTTCCACCTCCGGGCTCGCGCGCGCCGCGTTGCCGTTTTTTCCTTGATCGCTACCTTTCTCCCATGGCCCGAAAAGAAGACCACACTTTCGACATCTCGTTCTACGAAAGCATCCTCCGTCGCGACCCCTCCTATGTGGAGGTTGTGGAGATCCTCGGCGGGCTCTACACCAAGGCCGGCCGCATCGCCGACGGCCTGAAAATGGATCGCAAACTCGTGCGCCTGCTCCCCGAAAACGCCACTGCCCATTACAACCTCGCCTGCAGCCTCGCCCTCTCCAAGCGCCCCGCCGATGCCATCACGACCCTCGCCCAGGCCATCGCCCTCGGCTACGACGACGCCGAGTGGATGGCCAACGACCCCGACCTGCTCCCCCTTCAAAAACGCCCCGAATTCAAGAGCCTAATCGACCTCGTCCGCCAAACCGCCAACCCGCAAAACTAAGCCCCGCTCCACCGCCCGCCCCAGCGCCTCCCGCACTCCGACCCTTCGCCCCTCCCCCCACGCCACGCAGCCCGTCGCCCCCCCCCCCACCCCCCGCAGCCCCCACCCCACCCCCCCCCCCCCCCAGCCCCGCCCCCC
>JBBRHC010000052.1:0-15170 GCA_038223295.1 Opitutales bacterium | reverse complement strand
GCGGCGAGACCGGTGCCGGAGGCGGAACGGGCGCCGTCGATGAGGCTGATGGATTCGCCGAGGGCGGCCTGGGCGTTTTGGTTGGCGTCGGACTCGGCCTGGAGGGCGGAGGTGCGGCCGACCTCGCGGGTGAGCTGGCGGTCGAGCAGCGTGTCGCGCATCTGCTGGATGGACTTGGCCTCGAGGCCGAGGGATTGCGCGCCCTGCGGGGTGAGGACGGTGCCGCGGTCGGCGAGGATGACGCGCTGGCGGGCGTAGGCGGGGTTGTTGACGTTGGCGAGATTTCGCCCGGCGGTTTCCACGCCGCGGGACTGCGCGTTGAGGGCGTTGATGGACTGGTTAAGACTGCCGAAGAGGCCGGACATGGGAAAGGTGAAGGGGGAAGTTTAAGTTGAAGAGGCGGAGGCGGCGGGAGGATCGGGGCTTAAACTTTGATCGTAAACGGCGCGGCTTGCCGCGTTCAGCCGGTGGCTTGAAGGGTGGAGGCGGGGCCGGTGAGGTGGCCGACGAGGCCGGTGGGCGCGTAGGTGCGCGGGCGTGCGGAGGGATGCAGGTGGGCGAGCAGGTCGCGGTGAAGCTCGACGGCGCGGGCGAGGATCGAGTGGTTCTGGCGGGCGCGGCGGCGGACGCGGTGCAGGAGGTGGTTGATCTCGTCGGTCAGGGCGGTGAGGAGCGGGCGTTGTTCCTCGGGAAAAAACGTCATGAGGCGGCGGAGACTCGATCCGGCCGGTTGATCGTGCGCGGCGGCGAAACACGTGACCCACGTCTCGCGCTCGCGGCGATGGCGGGCGGTCTCGTCTGCGAGTTCCTGGATGGCGAGCGAGGTCTCGGCCACCGCCTGGGCCTCGCGGCTCCAGAGCTGGTTTTGTTGCCGGTCGAAAAGCGCGAGCAGGCCGCCGTAGCCGGAGAGTTCGGCGCGGAGAAGATCAACGAGAGGGACAAACGGGTGGGAGTTCATGTGAGGTCCTTGAGGTCGGCGCGGGGAGATAGCTGGCGGGTGATGACATCGGCGAGGCCGAGTCCACCGCCCTGCGTGATCGAGGTGGATAGCACGTCGGTGAGCATGTAGCCGTAAACGCCGCCGCCGCTGTCGCCGTCGGATTTTTCGCCGCCGAGGGAGCTGCCGCTCATCATCGGTTCGATGGCGGGCGCGATGAGCTGGCGCACCATGATGGCCTCGAATTGCCGGGCGGCCTCGGCGAGCTCGGCTTTGGTGGGTTTGGGCGGGGCGGAGCCGTCGGGACGCGTGGTCGGGTCGGAGGGCGAAAGGGATTTTACGGGGGTGATTTCCATGACGGGTGCGGTGAAAAAAAGAATCAGTTGATGATGAGCTCGGCCTGGAGGGCGCCGGCGGTCTTCAAGGTTTGGAAGATGGCCATCATCTCGCGCGTGCTGACGCCGAGGGCGTTGAGGGCGGAGGCGAGGCGCTCGACCGAGGGGGCCTCGGGCACTAGGGTGAAGCCGCCCTTCGACTCACTCACCGCGGTCTGGGTGGTGTTGGTGATGGCGGTTTGTCCGCCGCCGAGAGCGTTGGGCTGCGAAACGGCCGGGGTGTTGGCGATGGTGATGGTGAGCGAGCCCAGGCTGATGGCGACCTCGGAGAGGCCGACCGGCGCGGTGGCGACGATGGTGCCGGTGCGCTCGTTGATGACGATGCGGGCGAGCGAATCGGGGGTGACGGTGACGGCGCCGACATCGGCGAGGAAGAGCACGTCGCGACCGACGTAGGGAGGCGGCAAGGTGAGATCGATGGTGGCGGCGTCGCGGGCCATGGCGGCGGCCTCGGGGAAGGCGAGGTTGATGGCATCGGCCATGCGGGCGGCGGTGGTGAAGTCGGGGTTGTGCAACGAAAACGCGAGGCGGCCGTCGCGCACAAACGTGGCGGCGATCTCGCGCTCGACGATGGCGCCGTTGCTGATGATGCCGACGGTGGGATGATTTTTCTGGACGGTGGCTCCGCCGGCGCCGCCCGCGCCACCGAGGAAACCGCCGACGGCGATGGCGCCTTGGGCTACGGCGTAAACGCGCCCGTCGGCGCCGATGAGCGGAGTCTGCAGGAGGACGCCGCCCTGGAGGGATTTGGCGTCGCCCATCGACGAGACGGTGACGTCGATGCGCGAGCCGGGTTTGAGGAAGGCGGCGATGTCGGTGGTGATCATCACGGCGGCGGCGTTCTTGGCCTTGATGACGGTGGGGTCGATTTTGAGGCCGTTGCGCTCGAGGATGTTCGCGACCGAGCGCAGGGTGGCGAGGGCGTTGGAATCGCCGTCGCCGGAGAGGCCGACCACGATGCCGTAGCCGACGAGTTGATTCTCCCGCTGGCCTTCGATGCGCGCGAGGTCCTTCACGCGTCCGGCGTGGAGCGCGAGCGGGAGCAGCAGTGTAATGAAAAAAAGGAGACGACGCATGGCGGAGGCGGGAGGCGTGAAGCGGGAGGCGCGTGGGCGAACTAGAACGGGCGGAGTTTTTCGTAGAGGTTGGAGAGCCAGCCGCGTTTCTGGGCGTCGGTGAGGCTGCCGTCGGAGATGAATTCGAGGCGGGCGTCGGCGATATTGGTCGAGAGGATGGTGTTGCCCGAATCGATGTCGGAAGGACGCACCAGGCCGTGGAGGACGACGTTCTGGGTCTCGCCGGAGAAGGTGAGCTTGCGGGCGCCGGCGATGACAAGGTTGCCGTTGGGCAGGACATCGGTGACGAGCACGGCGGCGCGGGCGGTGAGCGACTGGGTGTTGCTGACCTGGCCGCCGCCGGCGAAGTCGCTCTTGCCGCCGAAACTGATGCCGGGGAGCTCGCCCTTGTGTTTGCCGAATCCGCTGGACGGAAAAAGGAACTGGGACACGGCGGCGTCCACGCTGCTGTTGCTGCCGGTCTTCTTGTTTTGCGAGGAACTGGTGGCGGCGTTTTCGGCGATGATGATGGTGAGGATGTCGCCGATGCGGGCGGCCTTGATGTCGGAGGCGATGCCTTGCTCGCGGGAACCGGGGGCGGTCCAGAGCGAGTCGGCCAGCACGGCGGTGGAGACGGCGGCGGGAAGCAGGGCGAGGAAGAGGAGACGGGGAAGCATCGGAGGGAAAGGGGACGTGTTGAACGGCTGAAAGGTTTTAGAAGCGCACGGCGGCGCGGGATTCGGCGACAACCTCGGCGACGAAATCTTTTTTGGAGTCGGGGTTGCGCACGCGGACGGATTGGCCGCGGGCGGCATCGGCGAGGGCGACGCCGCGGAGCGTGACGGTGAGCGGGCCGGAGGTGGCGAGGACCTCGATGGTCTGGCCGCGGCGGACGAGCGGGCGGCGAACCACATCGCGCCAGGCGAGCAGACGGCCGGCCGGGACGTTGCGGGCGAAATCGAGCTCGGCGGCGGGATCGGCCGGGAGCGCGTCGCGTTCGCGAAGGGCGTCGTAGCGCCGGGTGTCGAGTGCGGCGGGGTCGAGGGGAGAGGCGGTGGCGGCGGGAGTGCGGAGCGTCCAGCCATCGCGCCAGAGTTCGGCACGGAGCACGAGGGTGTGTTCGCCGGCGCGGCCGGCGCTGTCGATGGCGCGCACGGTGACGAGCAGTTGCGGGGCGAGTTCGGCGGGGGCGGAGACGATGACTAGTTCGGCATCGGCGGGGGCGGCGGCCGGGCGGGCGCGGTTCCAAGAGAGACGAAGTTCGCCGTTGGCGTGGTAGCGGTCGGCGAGCAAGGCACCCAGCGCGACGAGCCACGGATCGGGCGCGGCGGCAGCGGCGGCGACCGGAGTCGCTGAGGTTTCGGCGCGCGCGGCCGGCGAGGCGGCGAAGGCGAGAAAAAGGCCGAGGAGAGCGAGGACGCGGGCAGGCGTGGGCATCGGGATCAGCGTTTAAGTTGGTTGATGTTTTGCAGCATCTCGTCGGACGTCTGGATGGACTTGCTGTTCACCTCGTAGGCGCGCTGGGCGACGATGAGGTTCACCATCTCTTCGACGATGTTGACGTTGGACGTCTCGATGTAGCCCTGCATGACGCTGGCGTAGCCCTCTTCGCCGGGCTGGCCGGTCTCGGGCGTGCCGCTGGCGCCGGTTTCCTTGTAGAGATTGCCGCCCATGCTCTGGAGGCCGGCGGGGTTGGCGAAACGGTTGAGCGTGAGACGGAACGACTGGTTGCCGGCGGAGGACTGGTAGGTGACCTCGCCATTCTCGGCGACGGTGATGCCGGTGGTGCCGGCGGGGACGTTTTGAAAACCGCTGAGCACGGGCATGCCGTCGGTGGTGACGACCTGGCCGGTGGCGCTGAGCTTGAAGGAACCGGCGCGGGTGTAACCGGTGGTGCCGTCCGGGCGCTGAACCTCGAAGAAGCCGTCGCCCTGGAGGGCGAGGTCGAGGCGTTCGCCGGTGTTGGTGAGCTGGCCTTGGGTGAAGACCTTGGAGGTGGAGGCGACGCGGGAGCCGTTGCCCACCTCGATGCCGGTGGGCACCTGGTTGCCGCCGCCGGACTCGGCTCCGGCGCTGCGGGGCTTTTGGTAGAGGAGATCCTGAAACTCGATCGTGCTGCGCTTAAAGCCCGGGGTGTTCACGTTCGCGAGGTTGTTCGCGATGGTGTTCAGGTTGAGCTGCTGGGCTTCCATGCCGGTGGCGGCGGAGTAGAGGGAGAGATTCATGCGGGTGACGGCTTAGGAGAAGGTTTCGATGGTGGTGCCCAGGAGTTGGTCGCGGCTCTGGATGAGTTTCTGGTTGGCCTCGTAGGCGCGGCCGATGCTGACGAGGTCCACCATCTCGCGGAGAGCGGCGACGTTGCTGGCCTCGAGGTAGCCCTGCTGGACGACGGGGTTTTCAACGGGCTTCATCTCGAGTCCGTCGGGGGCGAGAAAAAGACCGCCGGACATGGAGACGAGGCGGGCCGGGTCGGCGGGCTTGGAAATGGCGAGCTTGCCGAGGACGGCGTCGCCCTGCCGGAGGGTGCCGTCCTCGTTGACCACCAGCGCGCCGCCCTGGGCCTGAAGCTGGATGGGGTCGCCGCCATCGGAGAGAAGCTCCAGACCCTGGCCGGAGATAATCGTGCGATCGGCGCGGATGCTAAACTCGCCGGCGCGGGTGTAGGCGGTCTTCCCGTCGGGCATGCGGACGTTGAAAAAACCTTCGCCGGATACCGCCATGTCCAAGTCGCGGCGGGTGGACTGGTTTTCGCCGGCCTGGAAGGCGATGGCGTAGCGAGTCTGCGGGAAAAGCGCGGCGATGCCCTCGCTCTGACCGGCGCGACCATTCGCGCTGAGAGTGGTCTCGCCCATGCTTTCGGCGGCGACCTGGACGGTGCGGCGCTTAAAGCCGGTGACCTGACTCGAGGTGATGTTTTGCGCTACCGCGTCCTGCCAACGCTCGAGAGCGTTGAGCGAAGCCGCACTTTGGTAGAGCCCGATGTTCATGGCCGACGGCTAAGCAGAGCCGATGCCACAATCCTAAACTGTTCGATACAAAAGGCCTACGTGCTAAAAAGGCAACCTAAGTTTCGATGCTTTGGTTTGGCGGCAAAAATTTCCGGTGTTGAAACAGGGTCGTCGTCCCGCGCCTGATTCCCCCCGGCAGGCCAGTCCAGCGTATTTTTTTACAGCGACCAGATGAAGCTTTGGTGAGGGTCCGTTGCTTTCGTTGGTTTTCCCGCTCGGATCGGCCGACCCGCGAGAGAACAGAATCACCTTCCTGAAATTCCTCCGTAATCCTAAAACCGGAGCTGGAAACGGGCTGAAACCCCGGCCGTGATTGCGCGCCGTCTACTCCTCCGGCGCCACTTTCTCGTCCGCACGTCGCTGCCGCCGAAAGGCCCCCGGGGCCACCCCATGCCTGCGACGAAACGCCCGCGTAAACGAAGCCGGACTCTCGTAACCGGCGCGGTCCGCGACCTCGGCCACATTCCACGCCGAACCGGTCAATAGACGCGCGGCCTCGTTCAATCGAATCTCCCCCAAAAACCGTCTCGGGGTCGTGCCAAAATTCGCCCGGATTCGGCGTTCGAGCGTGGCCACCGAGAGATTCGCACGCTCCGCCAATTCCCGCACCGTGACGCGCCGCGCCACGTTCTCCCGCGCATAGCGCATCAGCCCGCCCAGCGCGTCCATCTGCCCCGGCAGCGCCGATTCGGTGGCCATGCGCCGAGAGATCCCCGCCGTGCCCACGATCCGGCCGGCCGCGTCCCGCAGCGGCATCTTCGAGGTGAGCCGCCACTCTAGCTCGCGGGGGGCGATGTGGATCAGCTCGGGCTTGTCCAGGATTTCGCGCCCCTCGTTCATCACCGCCAAGTCATCTCGGTGATACGCCGCCGCGATTTCCTGCGTGTAGAGATTGGCGTCCGTCTTTCCCACCATCGCCGCCCGATCCAGCCCGGCCGACAAGGCCAGCGCCGCATTCACCGCCACGAACCGCCCCTCCGCATCTTTCACCCAGCACATCACATCCTGCAATCGATCCAGCAAAGGCAACCACACCGCCCCCGCCGCCAAGAGCGCGGCGTCCGCGTCGTGAATGACTTTTGGGGCACGGGTCCTCATGGCAAAGCACACCGTGCATGACGAATTAGGCATAGCAATTGATTCCCCCGGCCATTTACCAAAAGCTGTATTTCGGTTATGGTCTCCCTTCGCCACCCTCGCCCCGCGAAGGCCGCAGCCCCGCCCCATCCTTCATAGCCTCCGGCCCCGCCCCCGCTTTTCCGCCCCATTTTTTAACTTTCCCATGTACTCCCCCGCCCCTCAGCCGACCACTCGTCGCCGTTTCCTGCAAACCGCCTCGCTCGCCGCCTTGGCCGCCGGCCTCGCGCCCCACGCCTTCGCCCAAACGATCACCGCCCCCGCGCCCTACCGCAACATCGTCACCGGCCGCAAACTCCGCGTCGCCTGCATCGGCCTCGGCGGCAAAGGCTACGGCGACAGCATGGCCTGCGCCGGAGAGGAAATCGTGGCGCTGTGCGACGTGGACTTCGAACGCGGCCGCCGTCTTTTCCAACAGTATCCCCTGGCCGCCCGCTACCGCGATTACCGCCAGATGCTCGCCGAAATGGGCGACCGCATTGATGCCGTGAACGTCTCCACTCCAGACCATTCCCACTTCGGCGCCGCCTTGATGGCCATCGAGCTGGGCAAACACGTTTACGTGCAAAAACCCCTGACCCACACCATCTCCGAGGCGCGCATCCTCAAGGCCGCCGCCCGCAAGGCCGGAGTCGTCACCCAAATGGGCAACCAGGGTCACGCCAACGAGGGCACCCGTCTCACCAAGGAGTGGATCGATGCCGGCGTCATCGGCACCGTGCGCGAGGTCCATATCTGGACCGACCGCCCCGTCTGGCCCCAGGGCGTGCCGCTCCCGCAAGCCGCCTCCTCCCCCGATTCCATCGACTGGAATCTGTGGCTCGGCGTCGCCCCCGAACGCGGCTTCAGCACCGACATCGCCCCGTTTAGGTGGCGCGGCTTCTGGGACTACGGTTGCGGCGCGCTCGGCGATATGGGTTGCCACATCATCGACGCCGCCTTCTGGGCGCTCGATCTGCGCGGCGACGCGAAGATCAGCGCGATCAGCGAAGGCTGTTCGGAGGTCATCGCTCCTACTTGGTCTATAGTGACTTTCGAGTTTCCTCAGCGCGGCGCACGCGCGCCGTTGAAGCTCGTTTGGTACGACGGTAAGAAGAAGCCGCCCGTCCTCGCCGAGCTCGGGCCCGAGGGCAAACTCTCCGCCAACGGCTCCTATTTCATCGGCGACAAGGGCATTATCTACAACACCGACACTTACAGCGCCTCCCCGCGCCTCGTTCCCGAAGAGCGCATGCAGGCCTTCACCGATCGCCCGGCGAAAACCATCCCGCGCATCTTCCGCTCCAACCCCCATATCGAGTGGCTCAACGCGTGCAAGGGCGAGGGCCCCGCCCCCGGTTCCGACATCGTGGAGTACTCCGCCGACCTCACCGAGATGGTCGCCTTGGGCAACCTCGCCATCCGCGCCGGCCAGCCCATCGTGTGGGATTCCGCCAAGATGAGCTGCGTCAACTACCCCGCCGCCGACCGCTTCGTGAACAAAACCTACCGCCTGTTTTAGGCCCCGCCGCCCGCCTCCCACCCTTCGCCCTTCGCCTCCATGAAATCCTTTTTCGCCCTCTGCTCCGCCCTGCTCCTGCTGGCGTGCTTCATCGCCCCCGCCCCCACCGCCCACGCCGAGCCCAAAATCGGCCTCCAGGCTTGGACCTTCCGTAATTTGACCCTGCTCGAAACCATCGACCAGGCCTCCACCCTCGGCATCCGTTACCTCCAAGCCTACCCCGGCCAAAAAATCGGCGGCGACATCCCCGGCAACTTCTACTTCGGCATTTCCGCGGCCGATCTGAAAAAAGTCCTCGCCTACGCCAAGTCCAAAAACGTCACCATCTCGAGCTTCGGCGTCATCACTTTGAGCAAACTCGACGATTGGGAAAAGCTCTTCTCCTTCGCCCGCGCCGCCGGGGTCAAGGAAATCGTCACCGAAGCCCACGTCGACATCCTCGCCACCCTCGCCCCCCTCTCGAAAAAACACAAAATCAACGTCTCGCTTCACAACCACCCCACGCCCAACATCTACCAGACACCTGATCTCGCCCTCGCCGCCATCGCCGGCCTCGACGAGCGTTTCGGTATCTGCGCCGATACCGGCCACTGGGCCCGCTCCTCCCACGATCCCGTCGCCGGCCTGAAACTCGTCGGCCCGCGTCTGCGCTCCCTCCACCTCAAAGACATCGCCGAGCGCGGCAAACGCTCCCGAGATCTGCCCTACGGCACCGGCGTCTCCGACATGGCTGGCCAGCTCGCCTTCCTGCGCGAGTCCGATTTCGACGGCATCGCCTACATCGAGTATGAGCACGGCTCGCCCAACCTCGCCGCCGAGGTCGCCCGCTGCGTCGCCTACTTCCACGCCGCGATGAAAGCCCCCCTCGCCGACCTCGTCGCCGGCCGCGTCGCCCCCGCCGGCTACACCGCCGACGTCCGTCAGGTTTACGCCGAAGGCCGTGGCAAAGACTCCGCCCGCTGGCCCGTACCCCAACCCCTTTTCGCGCCCGATCTGAGCGACGCCGATCTCAAACCCGGTGCCTGGGCCTTCAACGCCGAGGGCATCCTCACTCCCACCCGCGATGTCGCCGCAAGACACAACGGCGATATCTGGACCAAAGAGACTTACGGCAATTTCGTCATCAACTTAGAGTTCCGCGCCAAGGACCGCACCAACAGCGGCGTCTTCATCCGCTCCAGCGACATCGTCCAATGGCTGCACAACTCTATCGAAGTGCAAATCGTCCAAGGCAACGCTCCCCCCACCCAGGTCGTCGGCTCCATTTTCGACGTCGCCGCCCCCGTCCGCCAGGTGCCCATCACCCCCGGCGAATGGTATCGCTACACCATCATTGCCAGAGACAACAACATCAACGTCCTCCTCAACGGCGAGGAAGTGAACAAGGTTGACCTCAATCTCTGGACCCAGGCCGGCCTCAACCCCGACGGCACCAAAAACAAGTTCAACAAAGCCTACAAAGACATGGCCCGCGAAGGCCGTATCGGCCTCCAGGACCACGGCGGCTCGCTCATCGAGTTCCGCAATCTCTTCATCGAAAAGCTCCCTGCCTCCGCTCCTCGCGCGACTCCCCCGGCCGCCGTGGCACCCGCCCCCGTTTCACCGGTCTCCACCCCTGCCGCTGCCGTCGCGCCCGTCGCCCCCCTCACCGCCACTCCATGAGCGTCTCCCCCGTCCCTGGCCCGACCCCCGCCCCCGCCGCCGCTCCCGCCCCGGCGCTCGTCGCCGACTTTGGCGCCACCTACGGCTTCCTCATCCTCCGCGTCTGGCTCGGCGCTAGAGCCCTGTTCGCCGGCGTGGAGAAATTTGGCGGAACGCGTTCCAAACAGATTCCCCTCCTCGACGCCACGGGCGAGCCCGACATCAGTGGCGCGACCGTCGAGGTGCAGGAGAAATTCTACGCCTTCTCCAACTACCAGGCCGTGCCCGACGCCCTGCGCGACAAACTCGCCCTCGAGCCCTTGCTTCCCTCCTTCCTCGCCACCCCGTTCTACGCCGTGCTCGGGTGGTTGCTGATCGTCTCTGGTCTCACCCTGCTCCTCGGCCTCTGGACGCGCTTCAGCCTGCTCGCCATGGGCTTGGTTTACACCGCCCTCACCGTCGGTCTCATTCTGCTCAAACAGGACGCCGGCATCTCCTGGCTCGCCATCCACATCGGATTAATCGCCTACGCCCTCCACCTCTCCAAATCCAACCGTTTCTCGCTCACCCGCTCATGATCCCGAACGCCCCCGCCCCGCGCCCTGCGTCCCTTGGTCTCGACCGCCGCAAGTTCCTCCAGACTCTCTCCACCGCCGGCCTCGGCCTCGCCCTCGCCTCCCCCGGCTCCCTCTGGGCCCAGACCCCGGTGCCGAACTCCGCCGCCAAGACCTACTCGGCCAACGACACCCTCAACATCGCCCTCGTCGGCATCGGCGCCCAGGGCCGCGTGCTCATCGACGCCCTCCTCAAGGTCACCGGCATCCGCATCGTCGCCATCTGCGACATCTGGGAATACTCCCTCACCTACGGCCAGCGTTACCTCAAACGCGCCGGCCAGGAAGTCCGCGCCTACGCCGACCATCAGGAAATGCTCGCCCAGGAAAAAGACCTCGATGCCGTCATCGTCGCCAACATCGACTCCTTCCACGCCCCCGTCACCAACGACTGCCTCCGCGCCGGCAAACACGTTTACTGCGAGAAGATGATGTCCAACACCGTCGAGGGCGCGCGCTCCATGGTGAAAACCATGCAGGAGACCGGTAAACTCCTCCAAATCGGCCACCAACGCCGCAGCAATCCCCGCTATCAGGTCGCCCGCACCCGCCTCCTTCAAGAGGCCAAGCTTCTCGGCCAAATCACCGGCGCCAACGCCCAGTGGAACCGCGCCGTCAGCGCCGACCTCGGCTGGCCCAACGGCAAGGCCCTCCCGGCCGACATCCTCGCGAAATACGGCTTCGACAACATGAACCAGTTCCGCAACTGGCGCTGGTTTAAAAAGCACGGCGGCGGCCCCCTCTCCGACCTCGGTGCCCACCAGATCGACATTTTCAGTTGGTTCCTCGACGCCACCCCCGCCACCGTCTTCGCCAGCGGCGGCACCGATTTTTACAAGACTCACGAGTGGTTCGACAACGCCATGGTCATCTACGAGTTCGCCCTCCCCCAAGGCACCGCGCGCGCCTTCTATCAGGTGCAGACCACCACCAGCGCCGGCGGCGGCTATTGGGAACAATTCATGGGCTCCGAAGGCACCCTGAAAATGTCCGAGAACCCCAAATACACCACCCTCTACCGCGAAGCCGCCGCCCCGCCCTGGGACGAATATGTGAAACGCAACCTCCTCGTTGGCCAGACCGCCGCTCCCGCCGTCGCCGAGGCCAAAGTGGATGCCCGCGAGACTGCCGCCCTCGCCTCCTACGGCATACCCGTGGTGCTTAACAAAGCCATCCACCAGCCCCACCTGGAAAACTTCTTCAACGCCATCCGCGGCCAAGGGAAACTAAACTGTCCCGCCGACGAGGCTTTCCGTTCCGAAATGGCGGTTTATAAAGCCATCGAGTCGGTCGAGAAGCGCCAGCTCCTCACCCTCAAACCCGAAGACTTCATCGCCTAGTCAGGCGTGGCACGGGCGTCCCGCCCGTGTCCGAAGAGTGGCATGGACGTCCCGCCCATTGTCCGAAGCTCAAACCTCAAATACCCTCACACCCCGCCTCCCCCTTCCAGCTCCCGGCCCCCGCTTCCCTTCCTTCGCGAGACCCCTCCGAACACCCTCCCCGATTTCCCCTCCGAATCGCCATGAAACTCCTCTTCCGCCTCCCCACCGCCGCCTTGCTTGCCCTCTTGGCTGCCGCCGCCACCTCCGCGCATGCAGAGGACAAAGTCCCCCTCGTCCTCGAGTTCCCGCGCCCCCTGCTCGTCGGCACTCCCGCCCCGATCAAGCTCCCCAACCTGGAGACCCCCCGCGTCGGCCCCCGGCCCGAGTTTCTCGTCCCCGCCGGCACCACCAACCTCGCCCTGAACAAGACCGTCACCGGCAGCGACAGCGAGCCCCTCCTCGGTGACCTTACACTGCTCACCGACGGCGACAAAAACGGCGAAGAAGGCAGTTACACCGAGTTCGGACCCGGCAAACAATGGGTGCAGATTGACCTCGGTGCCATTCATCCCATCCACGCCATTGCCGTCTGGCGTTTCCACTCCCAGGCCCGCGCCTACAAGGCCATCGTGGCGCAGATTTCCGACGACCCCGCCTTCAAGACCGGCGTGCAAACCATCTGGAATAGCGACATCGAAAACGCTCACGGCTTTGGCGTCGGCAAAGACCCCGTCCACATTGAGACCTACGAAGGCCGCCTCATGGACGCCAAGGGCATCGCCGGCCGCTACGTCCGCCTCTACAGCAACGGCAGCACCTCCTCCGACCTGAACCACTATATCGAGGTCGAGGTTTACGGCACCCCCTGATCTCCTCGTATCCAGAAAGTGAGCACAGTCCCGCCTTTCCCGCGCCTGACGCTCGCCGTTCTCCTCCTCGTCACCCTCGCCGCTTTCGTCCTTCGCATCGAGGTCGCCCCGCACCGGCCCATGCACACCGACGAAGCGGTCAACGCGCTGGTGCTCGCGGGCATGCTCGAGGGAAAACCCTTCCGCTACGACCCGCAGGATAAACACGGCCCCAGCCTGTCCTACGCCACCTACCCGCTCGTCCGCGCCCTCGGCGTCACCCGCCCCGACCAGCTCGCCGAGTGGCAGGTTCGCCTCGTCCCCGCCACGTTCGGCGCCGCCTTGCTGCTCCTGCCCGCGCTCTTCGCCCGCGAACTCGGCGGCCCCCTCGCCGCCCTCGGCTCCGCGCTCTGGCTCGGTCTCGGCGCGCCGTTTGTTTACTACGGCACCTACTGGATCCACGAGACGCTCTTCGTCTTTTTCACCGTCCTGATGTTCGCCGCCGCCGTGCGCTGGCTGCGCACCGGCCGCGACCGCTGGGCGCTCTTCGCCGGTGCCGCCGCCGGTTTGCTTGTCGCCACCAAAGAGACCGCCGTCCTGACCTTCGCCGCCACCGCCGCCGGCCTCGCCGCCGTCGCACTTGTCTGCCGTCCGTCCATGCCCGCCCGCCTCGGCCGCGCTGCCGCGCTCGCTGCCGGCACCGCCGCCATCGTCGTGCTCCTCGCCTACACCTCCCTCGGACGCCATCCCTCCGACCTGTTTAATCTCGCCGCCGCCGCCTCCCGTTTCACCGCCCGCGCCGCCGGTGAAGGCCACGAAAAACCGTGGTTCACCTACGTCGCCTGGCTCGGCACGCCCAACCTCCGCAGCCTCCCGTGGCTCGGCTGGACCCTCCTCGTCACCTGCGCCGCCGGCCACTTCCTCGACCGCCGCCCCGTCCGCTCCCGTCCGCTCCCCGTCTTCCTCGCCGTCTTCGCCGCCGCCACCCTGCTGCTCTACTCCCTCATCCCCTACAAAACGCCCTGGCTCGCGCTCAACGTCCTCGCCCCCGCCGCCCTGCTCGGCGGCGCCGGCCTCGCCGCCCTCGCCGCGCGTTCCCGCCTCGCCGCCACCGCCTTCGCCGTCCTCACCGCCGCGCTCCTCCTCTCCGAGACCCACCGCCTCTGCGTACGTTTCCCCACCGATGGCGCCAATCCCTGGGCCTACGTCCCCACCGTTCCCGACGCCCCTCGCCTCCAAATCCGCGTCGAGGCCTACGCCGCCACCCGCCCCGAAAACCCAACCACACTCCCGGTCCAGGTCATCGGCCCCGACATCTGGCCGCTCCCGTGGTATCTCCGCCATTTTCCCGCGACCCGCTACGCCGCCGAACTGCCCGCGCAACTCGACGCGCCGGTCATCATCGCCGACCTCGCCGCGTCCGACGCCGTCGCCGCCCGCCTCGGCGATGCCTACACGCCCTTTCTCCACGGCCTCCGCCCCGACGTCCTCGTCACCGTGTTTCTCCGCCGCGACCCATGAGCACGCCGCACCTTTTCCAACACGAGGCCATGGCGACGACCTTCGAGCTGCGCATCGCCGGCCACCCTGCCTCCTACGCGGGCCAGGCCGCTGCGGCCTGTTTCGCGCTCGCCGACCGCTTGGAAGACGTGCTCAGCCGCTACCGCGAAACCAGCGACATCGCGTGCATCAACCGCCTCGCCCCCGGCGAGGTCTTTCGCATCACCGCCGATACCGCCGCCTGCCTCGCCCTCGCCCTCGAACTCAGCGCCCTCACCGGCGGTGCCTTCGACCCCACCCTCGGCCACGCCACCGACCGTCTCCGCGCACCGCCCTTCGCCCTTCGCCCCTCGCCCTTCGCCCCCCCCCGCGGCCGCCTCCTCCTCGATCCCGAAGGCCTCGCCGTGCAGGTGCTCGACGGTCCCGTCTCGCTCGATCTCGGCGCCATCGGCAAAGGCTTCGCCCTCGACTGCATGGCCGACTTGCTCGGCGAGTGGGGCGTCACCCGCGCCCTGCTCATCGCCGGCGGCAGTAGCCTGCTCGCGCTCGACGGGCCCGACGCCGACACCCCGTGGGAAGTGGGCGTCGGCGAGCCCTCCCGCCCTTTCCCGCTCCGTCACCGCGCGGTCGGCGCTTCGGGCACCACGGTCAAGGGCGCGCACATCCTCGATCCGCTCACCCGCTCGCCCGCGCGCGGCGTGGCGCGGGCCTGGGCCTTCGACGACTCCGCCGCCATCGCCGATGCGCTCTCCACCGCCTGGATGGTGCTCTCGCCCGCCGAGACCGCCGAGGTCTGCCGCAAGCGCCCGCAGACCGCCGCCGTCCTCCAGCCCGTCCTCGGCGCGCCCGGACTTCTTTTCGTCGGACACAACAACCCATCGACCGCCGCCTCCCTTTCTCTCAGCCTAAATCCTTAACCCCATGTCATCTCCCCTCAATCCATCGCGTCTCTTCAACGCGAGCTGCATCGCCCTCATCGTCACCTCCATGAGTTTCGCCCTTCGCGGCGAAGCCTCCGGCCACTGGGCCACCGAATTTAGCCTGACCAACGAACAGGTCGGCTGGATCAACGGCACCGCCTTCTGGGGCTTTACCCTCGCCATGATTTTCGGCGGTCCCCTCTGCGACTCCCTCGGCCTCGGCCGCATCGCCGGCCTCGCCTTCTTCGGTCACCTCGCCGGCATCCTGCTCACCATTTTCGCCTGGGATTAC
>JBBRHC010000051.1:0-15375 GCA_038223295.1 Opitutales bacterium | reverse complement strand
ACTGCGCGACGGGAGGGCCTTGCGGCTGCGGCGGCGCGGGCGGTGGAACCGGCTGGCGGGGCCGGATTTCGCGGATGCGGAAATGGAGGTGGGCGAGGGCGACGCGCGCGAGGTGTGGCGCGGGGCGGTCGAGGTGCATCTGCGCGCGGCGGACTGGGATCAGCACGGGCACGCCGCCGATCGGGCCTACGACGGGGTGGTGTTGCACGTGGTGTTGTTCCCCTCGATGAGGGAGTGGACGGCGGGGGCGGGTGGGCGGCGCATCCCGATCCTGGAGCTGTTGCCCCTTTTGGAGCGCGATCTGGAGGCCTATGCGGAGGAGGCGGCGGTGGAGGGCATCGCAGGGCGGCCTTACAGCCAGTTGCGCGAGGCGCTGGCGGGAGTGGCGCCGGAAAGGCTGCGCGCGGAGGTGGCGAAACACGCCGCCCGGCGCTGGGCGGCCAAGGTGCGACTCGCGGAGCAGCGCATCGCGCGTCTGGGATGGGAGGAGGCATGTCACCACGCGGCGCTGGAGGTGCTCGGCTATAGGCCGAACCGCGCGGCGATGCTGGCGGTCGCGGAACGCTGGCCGCTGGGGGAGTGGCGGTCGGGCGTCGTCGGATCGGACGAGATGTGGGAAAGCCAAAAAGCGGCGGAGGCGTGGGCGCGCGGCGGGGTGCGGCCGGCGAATCATCCGCGCGTGCGACTGGCGCAATACGCGCGCTGGGTGGCGGCGCGCCCGGATTGGCCGGAGCGCTGGGCGGTCCTCGGCGCGGAGTGGGGTGCGGGCGCGGCGCCAAGCGCGAAGCGCAAGGCTGCGGGGCTGGCCGAGGCGCGCGGGCGCGTGGCACGGGAGATTTGCGGCGATGCTCTGGGCGGGTCGCGGCTGGATACGTTTATCTGCGACGCGGCGTTGCCGCTCTCGGCGGCGCGGGCGGGCGGGTTGTTAAGCGGCGGGTCGGCGGGCGGGTGGGAGGCGCGCTGGCTGGGGTGGAAACCGGGCGATGCGCCGGCGGAGTTGTTGCGCCTGGCGCGGGAATTCCAAGTGGCGGGGCCGGGCGGGGGAGCGCTCACGCAGGGGGAGCTGCAGGGGCTGCTCGGCTGGTTGGCGGCGCTTTCCGCGCGGGGCGGGCGCGGGACTTGACAGAGTTTTGGGCGTTTCGCTTACTGACCCTTCTTATCACAGTTCACTTTTCAAAAAGTGGGCCTTTCGGCCCGCTTTTTTTTTTCCCACAATCCTCGATCCCACATGAGCCAAGAAATCCTCGCAGTCCTCGAATACATGGAGAAGGAAAGGGGCATCGCGCGCGCCGACATGATCTCCGCGATCGTGAACGCCATCAAGGCGGCCGCTTTGAAAGGGATCAACTCCGGGCAGGACTTGAAGATAGAGATCAGCCCGAAGAATGGTCAGTTGAAGGCTTGGGCGGTGTTGAAAGTGGTGGACTCGGTGAGCGACCCCCGGCTGGAGATCCACGTCGAGAAGGCCCAGGCCGTGCATCCGGGCGCGCAGATCGGCGACATTATCGAGAAGGAAATCAACCCGTCCGAGCTGGGCCGCATCGCCGCGCAAACCGCGCGTCAGGCCGTGATGCAGAAGCTGCGTCAGTTTGAGAAGGAGCGCATTTACGACGATTACAAGGACATGGTCGGCAACATCGTGACCGGCACGGTGAGGCGTAAAGAGCGCAACGACATCTTCATCGACCTCGGCAAATCCGAGGCCGTGCTCCCCGGTCGCGAACAGGTGCCCGGCGAGGAGTATCAGCCCGGCGACCGCATCCGCGCCCAGTTGCTCGCCATCGAGAGCACCCCGCGCGGGCCGGAGCTTGTCCTCAGCCGCGCCAGTCCCAAGTTCGTGCGCCGGCTATTCGAGGTCGAGGTCGGCGAGATCGCCGACGGCACGGTGAAAATCGAGGCCTTCGCCCGCGAGCCCGGCTACCGCACCAAGATCGCGGTGGTGAGTACCGACCCCAAGGTCGATCCGGTCGGCGCGTGCGTCGGCGCGCGCGGCGCTCGGGTGAAGACCATCGTTCGCGAGCTGAATGGCGAGAAAGTCGATATCATCAACTGGTTCGCCGATCCGAAGCAGATGGTCCTCGAGGCGCTGAAGCCCGCCGTGCCGCGCGACATCGTGCTCGATGAACGCTCCAAGCGCATCCTCCTGCGCGTCGCCACCGACGACCTCGCCATCGCGATCGGCAAGAAGGGCCAGAACGCCCGGCTCACCTCGCGCCTCATCGGCTGGCGGATCGACATCGAGGAGTTCAAGACCCAGGCCATCGATCCGCGCGCCCAGGCCATCCAGTCGCTCGTGGTCGCGTTTGAACTCGCGAAGCCCATCGCCGAGCGTCTCGTCGCGGTCGGCATCAACTCGCCCGCCGCCTTCGAGGGCGTCGATGCCGACGCGTTGGTCGAGGCGGGTTTCTCCGCCGAAGAGGCCGCCACCATCATGAAGAACGTGTCCGGCGGCTAAGTCGCCCACGCGTTCCCCCTCGTTTACCGTTTTCGTTTCTTTCATCATCCCCGCCCGCCGACCGAATGAGTATCCGCATCCACGAACTAGCCAAACGCCACAACATGGAGGGCAAGGACATGCTGGCCTTGCTCAAGGAGCTCAGCTATGTCGCAGCGGACACCAAGTCGGTGTCCAGCACCGTCAACAAGATCTACGAAGAGGAGATGGATAAGTATATGGCTGCCAAAAACCCCGGAGCCGCGCCCGCTCCTTCAGCCATGGTCGCCACCCCCGCCCCCGATCCCGCGCCGCTCGCCGTGCACCGTGTCCCCATGGTGAAATCCGCCGGTGATGTGGTGCGTGAGCGCGCCGAAACCGCCGCCGCCGAAGCCTCCGCCCGCGCCGAGGCCTCCACGCCCGTCGCCCCTCCGGCCGCAACGCCGGTCGCCGCCCCCAGCTCCGCGCCCGCTGCCTCCGTCCCTGTTTCGGCGCCCGCGTCTGCGCCGGCTCGGGTCAACGCGCCTCGCCCGGTATCTTACCCGCCCTCGACCCCGATGGCCGTCTCGCGTCCTCCCTCCGTGCCCCAGGCGGTGAGCGCTCCGCGTCCCATGCCGATGCCCGGTGCGGGTCAGCCGAATTTTAACGCGCCCCGCCCCATGGCCACGCCGGGTCTGCGCCCGCCCGGGCCCACGGTCTCCGCGCCGGCATCGCCGGCCCCTGTCTCGGCCCCCGCCCCGTTGCGACCCCCGGCGTTCACGCCGACGACGCCTTCCGCACCACACGCGGCGGCTCCCGGTGCTCCGTCCTCGCCCGCCCCGCTGCCGATGTCCGCGTCCCCCGGGCTTCGTCCGTCCAGCCCGCCGCCCGCGCCCGCCATGCCTGGTTTTGGCGGCCCCAAGGCGCATCCGGCGTTCCCGGTTCGCCCGGTCATCCCGACCGCGCCCGCCGCCAGCTCCGCCACCGTGACCGAAGAGGGCGGCGTGAAGGTTATTCACCTGAAGCCGCCCATCATCGTGCGCGACTTTGCGACCACGTTGGGCCTCAAGCCTTTCCGCCTCATCTCTGAGCTGATGGAGGCCGGTATCTTCGCGTCGGTAAACCAATCCATCGACGAGCAGGTTGCCGCCAAGGTGGCCGAAAAGCATGGTTTCCTGCTGGAGATCAAACACCGCGGCGAGGTGGTGGTGCCCCAGGTTTCCAAGAAGGAAAAAGAAGCGATCAAGGCCAAGCAAGAGGCCGACGACGAGTCCAAGAACTTGCTGCCCCGTCCTCCGGTGGTGTGCATTTTGGGCCACGTTGACCACGGCAAAACCTCCCTGCTCGACGCCATCCGCAAGGCCAACGTCGCCGCCGGCGAGGCGGGCGGCATCACCCAGCACATCGGCGCTTACCAGATAGAGCACTCGGGCCGGAAGATCACCTTCCTCGACACGCCCGGCCACGCGGCGTTCAACAAGATGCGCGCGCGCGGCGCGGCCGTCACCGACGTGGCGATCCTCGTGGTCGCGGCCGACGACGGTTTCATGCCGCAGTCCGACGAGGCGCTGAAACACGCCCAGGCCGCCGCCGTCACCACCATGGTCGCGGTCAACAAGATGGACACGAAGGGCGCCAACATCGAGCGCGTGAAGCAGCAGATGCAGGAGCGCGGCATCGCCCCCGAAGATTGGGGTGGCGAGACCGTCACCGTGCCGGTTTCCGCCCTCAAGGGCACCGGCCTCACCGATCTGTTGGACATGATTCTGCTCCAGGCCGACGTCTTGGAACTCAAGGCGAACCCGAAGGCCGAGGCCGCCGGAATCGTCATCGAATCCCAGGTCGATATCGGTCGCGGCCCGCTCGCCACGCTCCTCATCCAGCGCGGCACGCTCAAGATCGGCGACGCCATCGTGTGCGGCGAACATTGGTGCAAAGTGCGCGCCATGTTCGACGACAAGGGCGTCAACATCAAGGAGGCCCCGCCCGCCGCGCCCGTGCGCGTCATCGGCTGGTCCGGCGCGCCCGATAGCGGCGCGCAGTTTAAGGCGGTCAAGAACGCCCGCGAGGCCGAGAACCTCGCCGAAGAGGAGCAGATGCGGGTCAAGAAGGAGGCGACCAGCGTCGCCGCCGAGCCGAAGAACGTCTCGCTCGACCAGCTCTTCGCCAACATCGCGGCCGTGCAATCGAAGATCCTTAAACTCATCATCAAGACCGATGTGTTTGGCTCGACCGAGGCCGTGCGCCACGTGCTCGAAGGCATCAAGACCACCAAGGCCACGCTCGAAATCGTCTCCACCGAAGTGGGCCTCGTCACCAAGAACGACGTGCTCATGGCCGGCACCGGTGGCGCGGTGGTCATTGGATTCAACACCAAGCTCGAGCCCGGCGTCACCCCGCTGGCCAAGCACCACGGCGTGCGCATCGAGACCTACGGCATAATCTACGAACTCGCCGACAAGGTGAGGGAGATGATGGCCGACCTGCTCGAGCCCGACCTCAAGGAGGTCAAGCTCGGCGCCGCCGAGGTGCGCGCCACCTTCCCGCTGGCCAAGGGCTTCGTCGCCGGCTGTCTCGTCACCGAGGGCAGGATCACCCGCAACGCCCACGCCCGTCTGCGGCGCAAGAAGGACATCGTCGCCGAAGGCAGGATCGATACGCTCAAGCGTTTCAAGGACGACTCCAACGAGGTGCGCGCCGGCCTGGAGTGCGGCATCAAACTCGGCGACTACAACGGCTACGAGATCGGCGACGTCATCGAGGTCTACGAAGTGCAGAAAGTCAGGGCCTCGCTCTAAACCGTCCCATGTGCGATGTTTGATGGATGATGTTTGATGGCCCGGAGTTCGGTTCCGATCCACTCCATCGTTCATCATCCATCGCCCATCATTCATTCTCATGTCCACCAGAACCTTACGAGTAAACGAGCTGATCCACCGTGAGTTGAGTAATCTGCTGCGCCGCAAATACAATGCGGACGCGGCCTCGATCACCATCACGGCCGTCGAAGTGACGCCCGACGTGCGCCTGGGCAAGGTCTTCATCGCGGTGACTGGCGATGACGAGCAGGCCGCCGACCGGATGAAGTGGTTGCGCAAACACGCCCAGGAGCTCCGTTTCGCCCTGGGCGATATCATCATCCTCAAACACATGCCGGTGCTGACCTACGAGCTCGATACCGTCACCGACCGCGGCAACCGCATCCTCGGGTTGCTCGACGATATCGTCGTGAAGGAGAAAAAGCCCGCAGTCCGGCCCGCCATCCCCGGTGCATAACTGCCGCGCCTCACCCGCCTAGACCTAAAAAGGCAGCGTGGCTAGTTAGGCGCCAAGCGAAAGGGGTCTCGCTTCACGTGAGAAGTGCACCAAGCGGTTGCCTCAATCCACATGTTTGATGCGCTGAGCTACAGCTCATGTTCACTTACATATTTAATCGCGCTTTATTTCACGCGGTTGAATACGTTCCCCCTCTTAACTACCCGCTACTTGGCGGCGGTCGGCTTGACCACGTCGCGGACATGGGCGTGTATGACGTAGGATCTGGGAGAGCCAACTGGGTAATCGGTCTCCACGGTGATGCGTGCACGCAGGGTCTCGTCCGTGCTGAGCGGATACAGGTTTAGGCGATACTCCCGTCCGTCCCCGAGGATTTCGACTTCCACCGAAATATTCTCATGATCTGAGCTCGCGGAGGTGATGCGCACGGGGTCTTTTACGCCCATTTTGATCGATATCGACTTGGGGTCGGCGGCCCCACCCAACCCCCAAATCACAAAGGCTGGCTGTATCGTGACCACCCGGGGAATCGTCGTTTCCATGGTCAATACGGTGGATGGCATGCCGTCGTCGGTATGAACGGTGATCGTATTTTTTTGCACCCCCTGCCGGTTGCCGACTTTTAAGCTGGCCACGATTTCACCGGACTCTCCGGGCGCGTAGGTCTTTTTCTCCAATGCCGCTGTGGTGCAACCGCAACTGGATTTTATATTCACGATACTGACCGGCGCGGCCCCGCGATTGGTAAACGCATAAACCGAGGAAACTTCGGTCGTCATCGGCTCGGCGACTTGAGATTGGGTGACGCTAGCCCACTCGATAGCCGCTTGGGCAGAAGGCATCACACCCGCACATGAAAACCATCCCATCAACACGATGGAATGGTGCCTATAATTATATACTTTGAGCATTACAGTGTGTTTAAAGTCGAAATAAAAAGCCGCGTGGCTAAAAACGGATTGGACATGTAAAACAAACCGCAGCGAAAACCGCCGGAACCACCACCCATCCGATCCATTCATAAAATGGAATATGCGCATCTTTGTCGAAGACAAATTCCTTTGGTTTTTGGGGATTCACACGAATAACGATCACATTGCCTTCGTACTGTTCCCTTAAGCGTTCAAGTATTGGCATATTGGTGAAGAAGGGCAACCGATACTTTACGGGCTCCCCCTCATAATCGACGCCAAGGTAGGAATACTTGACGCTGAACCGTATGCTTAGACTACTTTTCCTGGATAGCCTGTAGATGCCAGCTTGCGTGGTTAGCCCTGCCGCCCGTACGAAATACTTGATTCGCCCAAATACCTTTGCATTATTTATAGATACAATCAAAAATATCAACCCAAATATCAACTGTCCCGCAATGGCTACGAAATTGAATAGTGTCGGCACCAAATCGAGCGTAGATTTCATTTCACTGCATAGAAGCTATGGCGCTTCTCAGGCGCGGCTCCATTAACAAAGTCCCCAAGGATTCATTGCCGTCTCGATAAAATAAAATCAACCTATCCCCGCTGCGCCGAAATGGAATTACAGATTGCGTCACGCCGCCATCCCGAGTCTGTATCTTGACTATCATTACGACGTATTCACTATCACGTATCACGCCAGTTACAACATGGGATTCACTCTTAGAGAACGCACTGTTCACTGCCTCCATTGATGCAGGGATCGAATGACCAAACCTCTTGAGCAACTTCTGGTCATTATCCGAATACCAAAATGCAAGACCATCACTTGAAAAATTCCGCGAATCGTTGATTAACTTCAAAAGCAAAGAATCGTAATAGGATCGATCAGCTTCAGGCAGTTTTTCTGAATTTTCGTAGCGAAGCACAACTGAAGCCGTCACATCGGGTGGTGGTTCTTTTATTTTTACTGGATCAGTCTCAATATGGACTGCACCGTCTCCCGCGGCAGCTTGGGCACTGAATATGATCGCGCGATACGCGCCGGTTTTCAATGCCTTGGTAAAATCATCCATAGCGGTGGACTTCGCTACCACAGTAGGATTATTATTAACAAAATGCCCGCGGCCAACCCTAGATAAAAAACTTTCATTTTCCCCTCTTAAAGTAAGGTGATACTTTCCGGCATCATACACCGCGTATTGCACCATGGGAAATGGCCTTACATCGGCACCAATCATATTAAACCTAAATCGAACCGTGTCACCTACCGTCACTTTTCCGACAAACTCAATATCCGAGTATGGCTTCAATGCGGACGGATACGTTTCGATATCAGGGTATTTTCGCCGCACTTGTTCCAACTCATCATCTCTGTATAACTCGGCGATTCGGCTAAGACTGCCTTCCTTTCTTGCAAGCAGGTGTCTATATACCAAAGCCTCAGGCTTGTTGACCTCATCCACATAACCGGAGCCCTTATCATTCAAGTCGTCATATGCACTAGCCTGCATAAATAAATAAATCCCGCTATTCTGTGGAGCCATGCTGGCTGAAGGAATGAATGATTCCGACCGCACGTCCATTGAGCATACCATGCCAAATAGCGCCAGCATTAGATTGATTTTATTTATTTTCATAGCGCCCCGATTTCCATTAAAAACAACCACCCGATAAAATTTCCTTACTTATGCTAACACTAAATTCACCAACGCCAAACAAACCAGCCGTAAGCTGCCCACTCGCGGTTAATGCGCCCCAGCATACCTTTGAAGCTGGCCCTGGTTCACATGTCCCGCTCGACCAACTGGTGCTGGCGTTAACGCTGGTTGATCCACCAGCGGATAATTCTCCTTCGATGTGAATCAATGGAGTATCCCTGTGTATTTCAATTAACAATTCCACCTTTCCACCATATTTCACATCCATACCAACCGAAGCAGAGCCTGCCCCCTTATTACACAAAGTATCCTCGCATTCGTTTTTATCGTAGCTAACGGATTCGCCTCCGCTTGCGCTAACCGTCACTATCGGACCGATAAAATATTCTCCATATGCATAGTACAGCCCTTCCCATTCATGTTCAATCTTTCCCTTAAGTCCTGGCATATTTAACTCAACTGTAAGCCCTGCTGTAAAATCACCCGTACCTGAATACACAAGCTTTGGCTCGCCGTCTTTACAGCACCTTTTAACTTTAATCTCACCCTTAACATCCAGAGTGACTTCCGCATCGCTGATCATTGGTGCTTTTGACAGCACCGATGCGATTTTGCTAAATCCTTCCGCACTGAGTGATCCCCCGCCACCAAGCTCTGTGCAGACATCTATTGTATCGTCTCCGCAGCATGGATTACAGGAATCGACCTTTACACAACTGTCGCCACAACAAACCTCTCCTTCGGCACAATTAGATTCCCATGCGCAAGCCTCTTCATCCCATACATGACATGCATCGGGTGGGTCACCAGTAGGACTGCAAGGATGATCGTCAGGCGCCGGAGCCGTCGATGCATTCAAGCCCGGGGGCACCATTATAATGGCGCACAACATCAATATTCTTAATTTCACCGAATTCATAATCACAGTCCCCCGCTGGTTTTGACGAATCGCTCGACGTTCTTAGCCAAACGTTCGGACTGCTCTCGGAGGTAGTCGGGGGGGTAAAGATGGGTGGTGTGTTCCGCCGTGACGGCTCCTACGCTCATATCATGCAGGATGAGGGCTGCTTGCGCATCATAACGCCATTCATCGCCGAATGCGGGACGGGTTTTGTAGCAGCGTCGCACCGATTGGGCATGGCGCTTGGCACCGACTTGGTCTCCATCCGCTAAACAGGCGATGGCATGCCAGTAGTAGGCGGCCCCCACGGTCATGGAGTCGGGGCAGGCTCGCACGGCTTGCTCAAAGTAGGGCAGCGCGGCAGGGTGGCGGCTGGCGGCCACCAGCATCAAACCCGTGCTCACGGCCAACATGGCACCCCCCTCCACCGGGGTGCCGGGATCGGTGAGGTAGCGTGTGGCCAAGACCTCCGCCGACTGCCAGCCGCGCACACGACCGGTGGAGCGCACAACAACGCCATACCATTCCCAAAAGGCCGAGCTGGTGGACCAGAGCCAATCGAGACGCGGATGCGCATAGGTCTCGAACTGCTCGAGCACTTGCTCCGCTCGCCACAGATCGAAAAATTGTCGGCGGTTGAGCTCCAAGAGCACCGCGAGGGCGGTGGCGGGGTGGCTGGTGGCAGCCAGTTTTTCGGCGGCCAGAGTGGCCGCGCGGTCCGCCGCCTGATCACGCAGGGCCTTGAATGAGGTGCCGGCGATGTTGAACTGGCGGCCTAGGTCGAGCAATATGCGGTGGTCGCGCTCTTCCTGCACGAGGGTATGCAGCCAGCCTAGGTCGGTCGGCGGCACTTCCAACTTGCCTGCCTCGGCGGCTCGCAAAGCACGGAGCAGAGCCTGGGCGCGAAACCGCGATGGAGAGGCGGGGTTTTGCGCGATTTCTCCGTAAATGGCATAGACGAGGGCGTGATTGTCGAGCACGGACTCCATGCGGGCCAACGCCCACGTGCTGCGCATCCACTGCACGCGGGTCGGCGGCAGTTCGACGCGGATCTGGGCGAGTAATAGGCGCGCGAGGTCGTGACGCCTCGCCTCCATGGCGGCGAGAGCCATGGCGTGCCGGGCGCGGTGAATCACGCCGGGACCGTGACGGCGGGCCAAATGATTACATACCAGCTCCCACTGGACCTTTTTCGTGCCGCCGAGCAGGAGGGTACGCACATAGATCTTGGCGGAGGCGATCACCTCGGGCGGGGTGGCACCCTTGGTGCGCGCCTGCTGAAGTGCCCGAGCCGCGTGGTCTCTAGATACGACGCCAGCCAAGCGAGCTTCGGCGCGAAGCATTTTTTCCAGCTCAAAGTGAATCGCGGGGTGGCTTTCCCCTCGCGGGCCGACCACTGAGTCGCCAGGTCTATCCAGTCGCCACCGTGGGGGCGCATGGCTTTGCAGATGACCAAGACAGCGCGGGCGCGCACGGTCTGTTCATGAATCGCGGCGAGTCCGGCCCGGTCTTCGGCGCTGAGCAGAGTCTTACCTTGGCGGGCGCGAGCTGTGATCAACAAGGGCCAAGCGGCGAGGGTTTTGGCCCGATAGCCGCCTAGCAGGAGAGATTCGTGTGCGCGGCTTTCGCAAGTCGAGAAATCGTTGGAGGCCAGAGCGATCTTTGCCAAGGCTTGGCGGGCCCGGCTACCTCCTTTGGGATTGATCAACAAGGATTCGTTGTAAAACGAGCCTGCCATTTCCCATTCGCCGGCTTGCAGAAACGCTTCGCCCAGCCGGGTGGCCACCACGCTGGGTCGCAATGGACGGGGACTGATCTCGACACGACCGTGGCTCTGAAGCTTTTTCTGTTTACGATCAGTCTCTAGGGCGAATGTTTCTGTGGCGGACTGGGTGCGGGCCCATACTTCCATGGCGAGGCGGTAGGCGCCCTCGACATCGGGCTGGGCGATAAGAGCTCGCACTTGACCAAGGGCGGGGCGAAACCACTCGTGCGAGTCGTCGGCCGGGGCTTTGGCCGCCGCCATGGCGTAGTAGTCGGCCGCCTCGACGAAGCGCCCACGCTTTTTTTCGTAGTCGCCCAGCAGCGCGGCGACCTTGGCTTCCTGGCGGGGTCGGACTTTCTCGCCGGCGGTTTCAGTGCTTCGTAGGTGGGCATCGAGCACGGCAAGGGCATCCTTACGTCGATTCCGCTGCACAAGATCCCTCGCCAATGCCAGACGCGGGGAGGCGGGGTCTTTGCGGCGAGAAGGTTTGGTGCGCTCGGTTTTCATACTCGTTGAGTGGTGCGTGGAGTTATCATAAATAAAACAGCCACCGTCCTCGAAAAGGGGGCGGTGGCCGCCGAGATGACTAGTGGTCAGTTTATCCCGTGAGGGCTTTCGGCTGCGGGCCTACGTGTTCGTCAACTGAAACGACTAGATTTGGTTATCTCGGAAAGGGGGAATTTTAAACAACACGCTCGATAGCGAATCGCAAACGAGGGTTCTTAACTGTGCGCATCGCGGCGGAAATCGTGGCGAAGCGCTTGGTTTGCATCATTTTCAACATGCCTTGGCTATAATACTCGCCAGCGACCGGGACCAGCCGAAGGTTTCGAGCGGGCCGTTGAGCGGTGAGCGTCACGAGGCCGGTCGTGGTGATTGCGGCCGCCGCGATCACTAAACCGGTTTTCTTCAGGAAATGTCTCCTTGTTGCGTTCATGACGCTTACACCTTGATTAAAGGTTTATACGCATCTCAATAAGAAAATTATGCTAAAATTAAACTACATGATTAAGTGTATGTCAGCGTTGATTTTGTCGATTGTTTTATATTCGCGCTCATCGGCGGTTACGGTCGCTTATCTCTATGCCTTGGATGCTGATGTGACGGCGCTGACGGCGGGCGGCGCGACTATGCTGCGGAGTGAGGCGGTGGGGGATCGCACGCTACGCACCTATCGACTGGGCGCGCATACTTTGATCGCGGTGCAGATGGGCTCAGGGCAGAGTGAGAGCGCAGTGTCCGCCGAGATGGTGCTGGCGCGTCGGTCGATGGACGCGGTGATAAGCACGGGAGTGGTGGGCGCGCTGGATGAGCAATTTGCAGTGGGTGACGTCGTGCTCGTGGAGAGCATCTTGGCTTGGCAGGCAGGAAGTGTGCGCGATGGCGCGTGGGTGGAAACGCCGCGCAGTCGTCCCAAACTCACCCCGTGGTTGACGACAAGCTGGGGGCTGCCGCGCGCGGGCGTGGCCTCGGGAGATGTCTTTGTCGCCGACGATGGGGAGCGGGCGCGCTTGCGCTCGCTGACAGGCATGTTGCTTATTGACATGAATTTACATGGTATTCAAGTTGCCGCCAACGCGCACGCCCTGCCGGTGCTGCACCTTCGGATGGTGAGCGATAGGGCGGGAGCAGCGGCACCGGAGGAGTTCAGGCAATTCGCTCGCGACTACCGGGGCGAGCTGGCCCGGCGGGTGGTGGAGTGGCTGGCGACGCTGCCGGCGGATGCAGAGTCGCCAAGCGAGTATCCCTCGTTGCAGCGACTGGATTCGGCTAAAAATCGGCCATAGACGCTGGTAGTTGCGGGATGCGACGCGCCCTGAATTGTGCCTTCCCCTGCGGCAATTTATCGCATTCGTTACCCGACTGCCGTCCGAATTGGCGTCCGTAAACAGGCCCCGCTCGGATATGCGTTTCATTATCCAGTGACCACAGACCTTTATCCGCATCTCCGCGACACTTTTGCCGCCCTCCTCGCCGCCTGCGAGGGCCGGCGCGTCGTGGTGATCGGCCACGCGCGGCCCGATGGCGACTGCATCGGCTCGCAGGTCGCGCTGTGCCGCCTGCTTCGCGCGCGCGGGATCGACGCGGTGTGCTGTAACCCCGACGCCGTGCCGCGCAGGCTCGCGTTTCTCGTCACCGACACGCCCTTCGTCGCGCTCGAGGCCGCGCTTGCCGAGGGCCGGGCCGCGATCTTCGTCGATTGCGCTGACCGCAACCGCGCCGGCGCGCGCTTCGCGGAGGCGTTTCCCCGACCGCTGGGCAACATCGACCATCACCTCTCCAACCCCGCCTTCGCCGAGTATAATCTCGTCGACACGTCCAGCGCCGCCGCCGCCGAGATCCTCGCCGGCCTCGCGCAGGATGCGGGGCTCCCGCTCGACGCCGCCACCGCGATGGGGCTCTACACCGGCATCTCGACCGACACCGGGCAGTTTCGTTTCTCGGCCACCACCGAGCGCACGTTTCGCCTCGCCGCCGCGCTCGTCGCCGCCGGCGCCGATCCCGCGCGGGCGGGGCTCGAGCTCTACGAGCGCGAGACGTTTGGGAAACTGCAGTTGCTCCAGCGGTTTCTCGCCTCGCTGGAGACCTGCGCCGAGGGCCGGGTTTGCATCGGTCTGTTGCCCGAGGGCATCTACGGCGAGACGGGCACGACCATCGAGGACTCGGAAGGTCTGGTCGACTATGCGCGCGCCATCGACGGCGTGGAAATCGGCGCGATGGTCGAGATGCGCGACGGGGCCATCAAGGGCAGCCTGCGCGCGAAGGATGCCGCGTATCGCGTGGATCGCATCGCGGCGCAGTTCGGTGGCGGTGGCCACGCGTGTGCCGCCGGGCTCAACGTCAAGGGCGAGTCCATGGACGCTTTCCTTATCCGCCTGCGCGCCGCGCTGATCACCCAGGTGGAGCTTGCCTCCGCCGCTCGCGCCACCGCCACTGCTCAGCCCTCCCATCGCTCATGATTCGCGCCGCCGCCCAGGATTTTGACGGGGTTTTGCTCATCGACAAACCCACCGACCACACGTCGCACGACGTCGTCGCGCGCATCCGGGGCATCCTGCGGATGACGCGCGTCGGCCACGCCGGCACGCTCGATCCGATGGCGACCGGGCTGCTCGTCGTCCTGCTCGGCAAGGCGACCAAGCTCTCCCAGTTCCTCATGAGCGTGGACAAGACCTACTCGGGCTCGGTGACGCTCGGCAAGGTGACCAACACCCAGGACGCCGAGGGCGAGGTCTTGGAAACGCGTCCGGTGCCGGAGCTGACCGAGGAGCAAGTGCGCGCCGCGCTGCGTGGCATGGTGGGCGATCAATACCAGATGCCGCCCATGTTTTCCGCGATCAAGATCAAGGGAGTGCCGCTCTACAAAAGCGCCCGCGCCGGCGAGGAGGTCGAGCGCGAGCCGCGCTTCATCCGCGTGAAGCGCTTTGAGCTCACGCGCTGGGCCGCGCCCGACACGCTGGACTTCGTGGTGGACTGCACCAAGGGCACCTACGTGCGCACGCTGGCGCACGACCTGGGGCAAAAAATCGGCTGCGGCGCGCACTTGAGCGCACTGCGCCGCGTGTCGTCGGGCGCGCTGCGTATCGAGAAAGCGGTGACGCTGGAGGCGCTGCAAAAAATGACTCCCGCCGAGGTGCAGGCCGCGCTTATCCCCGGCTACGAAGCCGCGCCATCGGTCGCGCTGGGCTGAATCTGATTTTTGAACCACGAAACACACGAAAGACGGACCCGGCGGGAGCGAAGGATCGCTTTCGTGTCTTTCGTGTTTTTCGTGGTTAATTTTCCCGATTCTTGTGGATAAAGTTTTCAACAGCCTCGCCGCCGCTTTTGCGCTCGCCGACCGGCGTCCGCTGCACCTCGCCATCGGCATGTTCGACGGCGTGCATCTCGGGCACAAGGCGGTGATCGATTCGGCGGTGCGCTCGGCGCGCCGCAGCGGGGGCGTGGCGGCGGTGCTGACCTTTGACCCGCATCCGAGCCGGCTTTTCCGGCCCGAGGCACCGGTGCGGCTGATCATGGATCGGGAGCGCCGGGTGGCGGCGCTGCTTGCGCTCGGGGTGGCGGCGGTGATCGTGCAGCCTTTCGACGCGGCGTTCGCGGCGATCAAGGCGGCGGATTTGTTGCCCCATCTGCGCGAGTGCCTGCCCTCGCTACACACGGTTTATGTCGGCGAAAACTGGCGCTTCGGGCGCGCGCGGGTCGGTGACGTGGCGCTCCTGGTCGCGGAGGCGAAACGGCTCGGGCTGCACGTGGTCAGCGCGCCGCGCATCAATGGCGATGGCAATCCCATCAGCAGCACGCGCATCCGCGCGCTGTTGACCGAGGGCCGCATCGACGCGGCGAACGTGTTGCTCGGCTCGGCCTACGCGAGCGAAGGCGTGGTGACCGGCGGCAAACGCCTCGGGCGCATGATCGGTTTTCCCACCTTGAATCTGCCTTGGGCG
>JBBRHC010000050.1:0-15500 GCA_038223295.1 Opitutales bacterium | reverse complement strand
GCCGCTTCGCCGCAGTCATGCGTCTCCCGCGTCGGTCACGCCTACTCTCATCGAGGATTAGTTCGGTCGTCAGTTTTTCCATCCCGCCACTCTACACCGCCCGCGCTCGTTCGCCTAGGTGGTCGCCAACCGGACGCTTACAAAATAACTGTTACAACTAGCCAGAGATTTTCGGGCGGATGACGTAGTTCCATTCGCCGTGAAAAGGGTCGCGCTCGATGTTTACGGCGGCGAGTTCCGCGTCGGAGATCTTTACGCCAGCGGGATACGAACCGGGGTCCACTGCGGCTTTTACGCGCAGGCCGGTCTTGGTGGTGGTGGCGGCGATAAGATTGACGATGACCTCATGGCTAACGAGTGGTTTGCCGCGCCAATTCATGCTGATGAAGGAGAAGAGCCGATGCTCGATCTTGTTCCACTTGCTGGTGCCGGGAGGTAGATGGCATACCCGAATGTCCAGGTTGAGTTCGTTGGCGAGGGCCTGCAGTTCGGTTTTCCACAAGCGCACGCGGGAGCCATTGCTGCCTCCTCCGTCAGCGGTGATGAGTAATTCACGGGCTTGAGGATAAAGCACCCGCCCCATCGCACCCCACCAGCGCCGAATGCTCTCCACCGCAAAGCTGGCGGTTGCATGATCGGTACCGACGCTCACCCAGCCTTCGTTGCTGACAACATCATAGACGCCGTAGGGGTTGGCTCGCCCGAGTTGCGGATCGATAAAATCGTGGACCTTCACTTCCTCCGGACAACCCTGCGGTCGCCACTGCATTCCCGCATTCTTATAGTTCCCAACCAATTCCTTCTTTTTCGTATCCACCGATATGACCGGCTGACCCTTGGTGCGATACCGCTGAACCTGGTCGTGGATGAAATGAAATTGCGCGTCACGATCCACATGGGTGCCGCCTGCCAGGGTCTTTCGGTTACCCTGCAGGCTATAGCCAAGCCACTTGAGCAGCTCGCCGACCTTCCGATGGCTGATGCCATGCCCTTGTGAGCATAGCGTGTCCGCAAGTTGCCGCAGGCTCATGCACGTCCAGCGCAAACACGACTCCGGGTCACCCCGGGCCGTCGGCTCGATCAAGGCCTCCAGAGCGGAAACCAGTTCCGCGTCCTTGGTCGTGATTGGTTTGCGGCCACCACCACTGCGCCGCCGCCACCCGTGCCCGCGCCCCTTCGGGGAACTCTGGCTTGTCAGTTCCCGGCATCCTTGCGTCAGGGCCCGGCGCGAAATCCCCGTGGCCTTGCTCACCGCCGTGACTCCTTCATAACCCTACGCCTTGGCTTCCGCCGCGCCAAACAGCCGTCGTGTTCGCTCGTCCAGCGCCCAGCTCAACGCGCCAAACCGCTCCTCCACTTTCTTGAGCTCATCATTCATTTATCTCTATAGCCATGCCCCCATCGATAGGGTCGAGTTGTAACACTTATTTAATTACAGCTCCTTAGCACGCCGGTCGCCGCCCGGGAAAAATCATTTGACGAGCGGGTGACGCCCACCCGTCGGGTTTCCGACCGTTCAACGCCCCTTCTCGGCCCGCCGCATCGGCATCGCGTCGATCAGCGCGAACAAATCGGCGGCGGACACCGGCGCGGTCGCGCCGAATTTCACCCCGCCGTCCTTGCCCACCAAACGCACGCCAAACGCCGACGCACCCTCGCGCGTGATCACATGCAGATCGCGTTCTAACAAGCCCTCCCAGGCCGGTAGGAGCGCGGCGGCTTGCACGCGGTAGATCGGGTCGAGCGCCGCCGACGGGGTATCGAGCACGAGCACACGCTTTTTCCCCTGAAACGAGCCCAGCTCGGGCAAGGCCGGGAAAGACTCGTTCGCCCCCGAGGCCAGCGCGGTCGCCGCCGTAAAGAAAGGCACCGGAAGCCAACGCAGGTAACGCATGGCAAACATTTTTGCGCACTTCGCCCGCGCGCGCAAATCACGCCGCGCCTCCACCCGCCGACGCTCCGGTGCCGCGCCGCGCCGGTCGGTTTTGTCCAGCCCGGCGCCCGCCCCGGGCTTGCCGCCGCCTCCGCCATCCCGTGTGCTCGCCGCCCCACGCCCCCATGAAAAAACCCGCCATCCTCCAGAAGCTTAGCACCGAAAAAGTCATCGCCCTTATCCGAGCCGACAGCCCGGACGGTCTCCTCGATTGCGCCAAGGCCCTCGCCGAGGGCGGGCTCACCTCCATCGAGCTCACCATGACCACGCCCGGCGCCATCCGCATGCTCGAAAAAGCCACCGCCGAGCTGCCCGATTTCCTCTTCGGCCTGGGCACCGTGCTCGACGCCGAGACCGCCCGCGCCGGCATCCTGGCCGGCGCGCGTTTTATCGTCACCCCGGCCCTGCGCCCCGACGTCATCACGATGTGCAAACGCTACAGCATACCGGTTTTCAGCGGCGCGCTCACCCCGACCGAGGTGGTCAACGCGTGGGATTGCGGCGCCGATGCCGCGAAGATTTTCCCCGCCGAGTTCTTCGGCCCCGCCTACATCAAGTCGCTCAAGGCCCCGCTCCCGCAGGTGGAGCTCGTGCCCACCGGCGGCGTGACGGCCGAGAACGTCGGCGAGTTCATCAAGGCCGGCGCCTTCGCCACCGCCGCCGGCAGCTCGCTGGTCGACGCGAAGTCCTTCAAGGAGCGCAACTGGCCCGCCATCACCGCCAAGGCCCGCGCCTTCGTCGCCGCCGTCGCCGCCGCGCGCTAAGCGGGCATGCCGATCTGGCGGAGCGCCTCGTAACACGCCACCCCGGCCGCCGTGCTCAGGTTGAGCGAGCGTAGCCCGGTGTTGGCTTGCGGGATCGTCACACTGCGCGCGTCGCCAAATTCCTGATACAACCAGGGCGGCGAGCCCTGGCCCTCGTTGCCAAAGACGAGGCCGTCGCCGTCCTCGAATTTAGCATCCCAGATCGTTCGCGTCGGCCCCGTCTCGATCAGCCACATGCGCCTCGGCGCGTGCGGGCTGGCCTTGAACGCCGTCCAGTCCGCGTGCTGGTGCACGTCGAGCGAGAACCAGTAGTCCATGCCCGCGCGCCGCAGCGCCGCATCGGTGATCTTGTAGCCGAGCGGATGGATCAGGTGCAGTCGCGACCGCGTGATCGCGCACATCCTGCCGATGTTACCGGAATTCTGGGGGATCTGCGGCTGATAAAGGACGATATGAAGCATGGCGGCACGGCGGCACGGCGGCGCCTCAGCCCTCGACGACGTAACCCACGTTGTCCGCCGCCAGGTCGCGGGCCTCGCTCGGCACGCCCGCCAGCCCGAAGGCCGCCACCATGGCCGCGCCGACCGCCTCCGCCACGCCGGCCTCGCACACACAGAGCACGCTGGAGCCGCTGCCGCTAAGCCAGCCGGTGTAGGCGCCCGCCGCCACACCCGCCGCGATGGCCTCGCGCCCGCCGCGAATCTTGGGCAGCCGGTAAGGCTCGTGCATAAAATCCGACACCGCATGCCGCAGCCGCGCGTAATCGCCGGTGGCGAGGGCCGCCACGAGATAGGCGGCGCTGTTGATGCTCTTCACCGCGTCAAAGTAAGGCAGCTCCCTGGGCAGCACGCCGCGCGATTCCTTGGTCAACAACTCCACCGAGGGCGACGCGACCACGAAGCGCAGTGTATTCGGAAGCGCGATACGCACCGTGCCGAGATAAGCGTTCGTGGCGGGATCGCAGCGCGCCACGCAAAAGCCGCCCAGGAGGCCCGCCGCCGCGTTGTCCGGATGGCCTTCCAGGTGGGTGGCGATGGCGACGAGTTGTTCACGGGACAGTGGTCCGCCCGCCAGCATGTTAAGCCCGGCCAGCACGCCGCCGATCACCGTGATGGAGGAGCCCAGCCCGCGCGCCGGCGGCACGTCGCCCTCGATACGGTAATCGAAGGCAAAGCCACCCACCCGCGCCAGCGTGCCGAAGGCCGCCGCCGTCCCCGTCACCATGGCCTGGGCGCGACCGTCGCACGCGCGCTCGGGCCGCGCCGCCCAGCCGCCGTCCACCGCGTCACCCGCATTCCCCGTAAGCCGCCCGCTCGCGGGCGCTTCCGCTCCGCCGCCCGCTCCGTCGCACCGCAGAGTCACTCGATTGTAGATCGAAAGCGCGAGGCCGAGGGAATCAAAGCCCGCCCCGCAATTAGAGGTGCTGCCGGGCACGCGGACGGTGACTTGTTGCGGGGAGGGGCCGTTGCTCATTTTGCCCCATGTCGTCGCGATATTCCGCGCCCGCGTCGAGCCCGGTTCGTCCCCCGCGCTCAGCGGCGCTGGTTGGCCTGCTTGAGCGCCTGGCGCATCTCCATGTTCACGGTGCGATCCCGCAGATCGTCGCGTTTGTCATGGGTTTTTTTGCCGGTACAGAGCGCGATTTCCACCTTCACCAAGGCCTCCTTGAAATACAGGCGCAACGGCACCAACGCGTAGCCGCCGATCTGGAGCGCTTGGGCGATCTTGCGCAGTTGATGTTTGTGCAGGAGCAGCTTCCGCACGCGGCGGGTGGCGTGATTGTTGGAGTTGCCGAACGCGTATTCGTCGATGTGCGCATTCATCAGCCACAAATCACCTTTTTCAAAGCGTCCAAAGGCATCGTTGATCTGCGCGCGCCCAGAGCGAATCGCCTTTACCTCGGTGCCCTGCAGCTTGATGCCCGCCTCGAAGCGCTCCTCCACGGCAAAATCGTGCAACGCCTTGGCATTGCGGATCTCGGTATAGCGCTTGGCGTCCTTCTTGTTGGAATTGGCGGCGGACATGGCGGGGGAATCAGGAGGGTATTAAAACAAAAAGCCGCCACCCGCGAGCAGGTGACGGCGAGAAAAGAAACGTGGGCCGGCCGGCGCGGCGCGAATGCTCAGGCGAGTTCGTAGGTGATTTTACCCTCGATGACCTCGCGCAAAGCGACGTCCTCGGGCGAGAGTTTTTCCAACGACTGCACCAGCGGGCGGCTGCCTCGCTTGAGTTGCTTCACGCGGCGCGAGACCACGTTGATAAGCACGTTGGGGTCCTTGATGACGGACTTGGCTTCCTTGAGATATTCGTCGCGCATGGTCTTTCGATGAGTGGGCGGTGAGAGTGGGAACCAGGAAGAAAAAAACCCGCGCACGACTCGGTCAAGGGCCATTTCCGCTTCATTTTTGCCCTGCGCCCGTCAGCGCGCTCCGGTTCGGCGGTCGGAGAAAAATACTTGTCATGGGCCCGTGCGACCCGTAGCTCAGTCAACTTTTAACTCGTTCCCAACCGCCAAACCACTTCCGTCATGTCACAACATTCCAGCCTCCAAGGTGCCAAGGGCATCGTCATCAAACGCAACGTCCTCAAGCGCTTCGAGCGCCTGGCCACCTTGAAGAAACGCGGTCAGTGGAAAGAGGGCGAGCGCATCATGGGCCTCCGCAAAACCAAGCCTGACGTCTAAAAAACGCCCCGATCCGCTGGATCGTTCCTCTAAAAAAAGACGCCACGAAACGGGCGTCTTTTTTGTGTGCCCAAACCCGGGGCGCGCAGGTCGCAAAAATTGGTGCGGGTGGAGGGAGTCGAACCCTCGTCTCATGCTTGGGAAGCACGCATAATAGCCGTTATACTACACCCGCTAACAGACTCAGGGGATCAGAGGTAAGCCGCCTCGCCCTTGGGTCAAGGCTCTTCCCCCGCACAGAGCCAGGGCTGCGTCTCCGACGCCTATCTCGCGGGCGCCGTCTTCTCGAACGCCGCGATCATCGCGCGAAAATCCTCCGGCATCGGCGCGCGCACTTCCAGCGTGGCGCCCGACACCGGGTGCTCGAACCGCAGGAACTCGGCGTGCAGCATGATGCGGGGCGGCTTCATCGGCAGCGGCGCGCTGTCCTTCCAGCCGTAGATCGCGTCACCGAGGAGCGAGTGGCCCACGGATTTCATGTGGACGCGGATCTGGTGCGTGCGCCCGGTGAGGATGTGGCAACGCATGAGGGCCGCGTAGGGCGCAAAGGTTTTTTCCCGCGTCCAGTCGGTGCGGGCGGGTTTGCCCTCGTCGCCGGTGGTCATCTTGTGGCGGTGGGTGGGGTGGCGCGAGATGCTGCTCTCGATGCGCCCGCTGAGCAGGCGAGGCACGCCGGTGACCAGCGCGAGGTATTCCTTGTGCAGATGGCGCTCGGCAAACTGTTCCGAAAGGCCGCGATGGGCGGCGTCGGTCTTGGCGACGATGATCACGCCGGTCGTGTCCTTGTCGAGCCGGTGCACGATGCCGGGCCGCTCCACCCCGCCAATGCCCGAGAGCGAGTCCGCGCAGTGCCCGAGCAGCGCATGCACGAGCGTGTCGTCGCCCGTGCCCGCGCCGGGATGTACGACCATGCCGGCGGCTTTGTTCACCGCGAGCAGGTGCTCGTCCTCGTAGAGAATATCGAGGTGGATGTCCGCGGCCCTGAGCACGGAGGGCACGGTGTCGGCGAAGGAAAACTCGACGGTCTCGCCCGCGTGCAGCTCGACTTTTTTATCGAGCGCCACGCCGTCGCGGGTCACGCGGCCGGCCTCGAGCGCACGTTGCCAGGCCACGCGCGAATGCTCGGGATGCGCGGCGGCGAGCAGCTTGTCGGCGCGCTCGCGACGCGTGCCTTCGGGAACCGTGTAGCTCTGGGTGTCGGACATAGGGAACCCGCCTGCATGCCCCCGGCCTTCGGCGCTGGCGACGGAAAACGCTTGGCGGGCGCGGCGCAGAAAAAAGCCGGCCCCTTTACGGGCCGGCTCGTGAGAATGCCTAAGCGGGACTCGGGCTTCAGCTCACAGGCTCTGCGCCGCCGCGACGACGGCCTCGGCGGTGATGCCGAGTTCCTTCATCACCGTGCCACCCGGGGCGCTGATGCCGAAGCGGTCGATGCCGACCACCTTGCCGTCGAGACCCACGAACTGATACCAAAGCGCAGTCACGCCCGCCTCGATCGCGACGCGCTTGCGGCAGGCGACGGGCAGCACGCTCTCGCGGTAACCGTCGCTCTGGCGCTTGAAGCGCTCGAAGCTCGGCATCGAGACCACGCGCACGCCGGCGCCGAGCTCCTTGGCGGCATTGACCGCGAGGTGCAGCTCGGTGCCGGTGGCGAGAAGGATGTGGGTCAGCTCGGCGGTTTCGCGCATGGCGACGTAGCCGCCATACTGCACGCCCGAGCGGCGGGTCTCGACCGGGATGTCGTTGAGGATGGGCATGGCCTGGCGCGAGAGCGCGAGGAGCGTGGGGCCGTCCTGACGGCTGAAGGCGGCGGCGAAGGCGCCGGCCGTCTCCTCGGGATCGCCGGGGCGGATGACGTCGAGGCCGGGAATGACGCGCAGGCCGGACACGGTCTCCACCGGCTGGTGCGTGGGGCCATCCTCGCCGACGCCCACGGAGTCGTGGGTATAGATGTAGGTGACGGGCAGCTTGGCCAGCGCGGCCAGACGCATCGCCGGGCGGGAGTAGTCGGCAAACACCAGGAAGGTCGCGATGGAGGGTTTGAAGATGCCGTCGTAGGCGACGCCGTTGGCGATGGAGGCCATGGCGTGCTCACGGATGCCGAAGCGAATGTTGCGGCCGGCGCGGTTGGCGGCGTCAAAATCCTTGTCGCTCGCGATGTAGTTGAGCGTGGAGCCGTAGAGGTCGGCGGAGCCGCCGATGAGGAGGGGCAGCTTGGCGGCCAGGGGCTGGAGCACCTGCTGGCCGGCGGCGCGCGAGGCGAGCTTCACGTCGGGGGCGAAGGCGGGCACGGAGGTGAGGAGCTCCTCGGCGGTGAGCTGGGCGGTGACGCTCTCGAGCAGGCTGGCCTTCTCGGGGTTGGCGGCGACCCACTCCTGGAAGAGCTTCTTCCACTTCTTGTAAGTGCGCTCGGACTTTTTCTTAAGCTCGCCGAAGTGGGCGCGTACCTCGGGGCTGACGTAGAAGTGCTGGTCGGCGGGGAGGCCGAGATTGGCACGCGCGGCGGCGATGAACTTGGCGCCGCCTTCGCCGTGGCCCTTGGCGGTGCCGGCGACCTCGGGGATGCCCTTGGCGATGGTGGTCTTGGAGATGATGATGTTGGGCGCGCCGACGGCCTTCTTGGCCTTGGCGACGGCCTTGGCGACGGCGGCGATGTCGTGGCCGTCGACGAGCTGGACGTTCCAGCCGAGGGCCTTGAAACGCTTCACGAAGTCGTCGTCCTGCGACTTGTTGGCCATGGCGTCGAGGGTGACGTCGTTGCTGTCGAAGATGACGATGAGGTTGTCCAACTTCTGGTGGGCGGCGAAGGAGATGGCCTCGAGGGCGACGCCTTCCTGCATGCAACCGTCGCCGGCGAGGGCGATGACGTGGTGGTCAAAAATCTCGTGCTCGGCGGTGTTGAAGCGAGCGGCGGCCATCTTGCCGGAAACGGCGAAACCGACGGCGTTGGCGACGCCTTGGCCGAGGGGACCGGTGGTACACTCGACGCCGGGGGTCTCGTGGAACTCGGGGTGGCCGGGGGTCTTGGAGTGGAGCTGGCGGAAGTTTTTCACCTCGTCGAGCGGCAGATCGTAGCCACTGATATGAAGCCAGGAGTAGAGGAACATCGAGCCATGGCCGGCGGAGAGCACGAAGCGGTCGCGATTGAGCCAGCGGGTGGCGCTGGGGCAGTGCGAGAGGGCGCCACCGTAGAGCGCGGCGCCGACCTCGGCGGAGCCGAGCGGGAGGCCGAGGTGGCCGGAATTGCTTTTATGGACGGCGTCCATGGCGAGGCCACGGGCCTGATTGGCGGCTTGGGCGAGGAGGGTAAGGTCGAGTGCCATAATGGGAAAGGGGGAGAAGTGGGTCGGTGCGGGGAGAGGGCGAAAGGGTGGAGATAAAAAGCCCGGAGGCGGCGGGGGAAGCCCAAAGGCCATGAAATAAGTCGCACGGCGGGACACGGGCGACTCATGGACCGGCGGCGTGCCGACCCCCAGGCTAAGCTCGCTGGGGGCGAGTCACCGCGCGCGGACACGAAAAAGCCCCGGAAAGGTCCGGGGCTCGGGAAAACGATTCGTTACGAGACGCGTCAGGCCTTGGCGGCCTCGGCGGCGTTCTTGTCGTAGCGCTTGACGTTGACCTGCATGGCGGCCTTGCCCTTGCGGTCGCGAAGGAAGTAGAGGCGCGCGCGCCCGGTCTCGGACTCGCGATCCACCTCGATCTTCTCGATGTTCGGGGAGTTGACGGGGAACACGCGCTCCACGCCTTCGCCGTAGCTGATGCGACGCACGGTGAACGTCTCGTGGATGCCGTGGCCCTTGCGGGCGATGACGATGCCGGCGAAAAGCTGGGTGCGCTCTTTATCACCCTCGCGGACCTTGGTAAGTACCTTGACGCCGTCGCCGACCTTAAAAGGGGGGACGTTACGGATCTGGACGGAAGTGATCTCTTTGATGATCGGATGCATGGCTATGGTTTTTCGAGTAAATCGGGTCGTACGAGGCGGGTTTTTTCCACGCGTTTCTCGTGTCGCCATTTTTCGATTTCAGCGTGATTGCCGGAAAGGAGAACTTTCGGCACGGACTGACCTCGGAATTCGGCGGGACGCGTGTATTGCGGGAAGTCTAGAAACCGACCGGTGAAGGATTCGTGTGTCAACGACTTTTCATCGCCAAGCACGCCGGGGATGAAACGCGCCAGCGCGTCGATCACCACGGCGGCGGCCAAAGTACCGTTGGTGAGCACGTAGTCGCCGATGCTGATTTCTTGGTCAATCACCGTGTCGCGGATGCGTTGATCAATGCCTTCATAGTGTCCGCTAAGGAGCACAAGGTGTTGCTGAACAGACAGCTCTCGTGCGATTTTCTCCGAGAAGGGTACGCCATCGGGCGTCAGATAGATGCGGCGGCAACCCCACGTCTGAAGCTGCTCGATCGCGGCGACCACGGGTTCGGGCTTCATCACCATGCCGGCTCCGCCCCCAAACGGACGGTCGTCGGCGTTGCGGTGTTTATCCACGCACCAAGCGCGCACGTCATGCACGGCGACGCCGAGCAGTTTTCCCTCGATCGCCTTGCCCAGGATGCTCTCGACAAGAAAGCCCTCGAGCATGCGAGGGAAGAGCGTGAGGACATCGATCTGAAGCGCCATGGGTAAAAACGAAAGCGCCCCGGATGATAAATCCGAGGCGCAAGAACCAACGGGAGTACTTACAAACTTAGGCGGCGGCAGCGGGAGCGACCGGGGCGGCGGCAGCGGCGGCGAGGGCGGACTTGCGCGCGGTCTTGATGAGGCTCTTGGCGGTATCGGTGGGGGTCGCGCCCTTGCTCAGCCAGTAGTCCACGCGATCAACCTTGAGGGTGAGCATGTTGGTCTTGGCGCGGGGGTTATAGGTGCCGAGGATCTCGGTGGCGTCGCCATCGCGGCGGGAACGGGCCTCGGCGATCACCACGTGATAGACGGGATTGTGGGTGGAACCGATGCGGGAGAGGCGGATTTTAAGGGCCATGGAATGTCTAGGGACGAAGGTCTTGTGATTTGGAAAAGGGTGGAAAACACCGCCCGCGCGAACAGGTGTCAAGCCGCCATTTGCGCAGGGCGGGATCGCGGGATCGCCGCCGACCACCAGAACAAACCTTGACCGCCTCCCCACCCTGCGCGGAGCCTGACCGTTTATGAAAGCCGGAATCGTCGGTCTCCCCAACGTGGGCAAGTCCACTCTCTTCAACGCCCTCACCCGCTCTCGCAAGGCCGAGGCCGCGAACTACCCGTTCTGCACCATCGACCCCAACGTGGGCATCGTCACGGTGCCCGACGACCGGGCCTACGTGCTAAAGGACATCGCGAAAACCAAGGTCGTGATCCCGGCGGTGATCGAGTTTGTCGATATCGCCGGCCTCGTCGCCGGCGCCAGCAAGGGCGAAGGTCTGGGCAACCAGTTCCTAGCCACCATCCGCGAGACCGACGCCATCGTCCACGTGGTGCGCTGTTTCGTGGACGACGACGTCATCCACACCATGGGCAGCGTCGATCCGGTGCGCGACATCGAGGTCATCACCACCGAACTCGTCCTTGCCGATCTCGACGCGGTCGAGAAGCGCATGGCCAAGACCCAAAAGCTCGCCAAATCCGGCGACAAGGACGCCCAGGCCGAACTCGCCCTCCTGGAAAAACTCCTTCCCCACCTTAACGAAAACAAACCCGCCAACGTCCTCGACTGCACCGACGACGAGAAAAAACTGCTCCAGTTTTTCCAGCTCCTCAGCGCCAAACCCGTGCTCTACGCCTGCAACGTCGCCGAGAGCGACCTCGCCGATGCCGAGGCCAATCCCTTCGTGCAAAAAGTGGCCGCCTTCGTGAAAGCCCATCACGACGCCGCCTATGTGCCGATCAGCGCGCGCATCGAGGCCGAGCTGATCGACCTCTCGCCTGAAGAGGCGAAAGAGTTCCTCAAAGACCTCGGCGTCACCGACTCCGGCGTGTCCAACCTCATCCGCGCCAGCTACGATTTGCTCGGTTTGCAGACCTACTTCACCGCTGGCGAAAAAGAGGTCCGCTGTTGGACGATCAAGAAGGGCTCGAAGGCTCCGCAAGCCGCCGGTGTCATTCACACCGACTTTGAAAAAGGCTTCATCAAAGCCGAGATCGTCTCCTACGAGGATCTCATCCGCCTCGGCAGCACGGCCGCCGCCCGCGATGCCGGAAAGTATCGCCTCGAGGGCAAGGAATACATCTTCAAAGACGGCGACGTCGCCCTCTTCCGCTTCAACAACTAGGCCCGCCTCGGCCCGCCTCGGATCAGCGCGCCTTCCCGGCCCGTCTTGCGCGGCGTGGAGAACCTTGCCCGCACCCATGCGGGCGTGGCCGTCGACGAGGCCCGGACTTATTCGTGCCCGTGCTCGATCAGCAGCATCATCAAACCGAGCAGGATAAACACCGCTGACAACAGCCCGGCCTCGTAATGCTCCAAGCGCTTTAAATCGAAGCGCTTGAGCCCGCGCAGCGTCAGCCAGGTGAAGAGCGTCATGCCCGCCAGCGTGCCCGCCGCGAGGATGCCGCTCAGCACGAAAAAGCCCGTCCAGCCGAACTCCACGCCCGAGAGATAAACCGGCAAAAACGCCTCGCACGGCGAGAGCGTCAGCATGACCAGCAGCCCGCTGATCGCCGCCCAGTCGCCCGTCTTCGCCTCGACCAGCGAGCTCTCGTGCAGCTCGTGTTCCAGATGGCTCGTCGTCTTCTCGCGTCCACAGCGTTCGCTCGGGTGATGTTGGCCGCCCGGCAGGTGGTGATGCCGCAACCCCGCGCCGCGCAACTGCTGCACCGCAAAATACGTTCCCACCGCGAGCAACAACCCGCCCGCGATCAATTTGAAAATCTGCCCGAAATGCTCGTCCAACGCGAAACCCAGCCACGCCACGATCAGCCCCAGTAAAGAGGTGATCAACACATGCCCGACCCCCGCCGCCAGCGCCACGCCCATGGTCTTGCCCTCGCGCCATCCCCGAGCCCGCGCGACCAGCACAAAAGGCAGCCAGTGGGTCGGGATCGCGGCATGGAAAAACGCCACCGTAAAGCCGGTTGCCGCCAGGGTCGCGAGGACAGTTGTGTTCATCGAAAAAAGGTGCGCCCGACCCCGGGGCCGCCGCGCGAACCGTTACCCATCGCGCGCCATCTCCCCGCTGTCGAGCTCTCGCACCCTATCAAAGTCGTCAAGCCCCCACGCCTCCCGCCCTGTCACCCCTGGGCGCGCTTGACTTCCGCGAAGCTCAAATGTGCTTCGAGTCCTCGGCGTCCTTCTTCACGTAGCCCGTTTCCTGGCGCTGATGGTTCACCTGGTTTTTCTTCAGGTAGGCCTGGTAAACATCGTCGGCCGTCATCCCCAGCGTCTGCGCGAGCGATACCAGGAAGTGGAACAAATCCACCACCTCGACCTTGGCGTTTTGCTCGTCGAATTTCTGGTATTTCGCCCACCACTTCCACGGCACGCTATCGATCAGCTCGGCCGTCTCCTGCTGCATGGCGCGGGTGTAGTTGAGGATCCACTTCGTCTTTTCCTCCTCGGTCGGCGGCGGCAGCGTGACGCCGATGCGCGCGTTGAGGGTTTCCTGCATGCGGAAGATTTCTTCGAGCTTATCCATGGGTGGTGGTAGAAAACCGCGCACCCTGCGAGCCGCCCCCGCCCTTGGCAAGCCCGGGGCCGAGCCCGCAGCGCCCGGTAAGTTTCCCCGGTGAATCGACGGCCACCCATCGTCCAAACGGCCATGCGCACCGGAATCTCACTGCGCTCCCGACGAGAAGGGCCCGCGCGTTAGCGGGCTATACCTCGTCGAACCAGGACCACGAAGGAATGAAGAGGTTGACGCCGCCCATAAGCTTGACGCGAACGGTGTCGGGGTGCCGGTCGCCCCAGTGGAACCAGTCCTCGCAACGCAGCTCGCGGCATAGGCTGTCGCTCAGCGTTACGCGAACGGAGGCCGGGGACTGCTTGTCGAGCCAAGCGAGGGCCTCGGGTGTCGCCGCCACATTTAACAGGTGCACCTGTGCCTTGGACGGCAAAGAGGCGGGCAAGCCGCCGGAAAGAATACATAGAGTGCCGGCAGGCAGATCGGCAGGGCTCGCGGCCCCTGGGAAAAGCACCAAGGCGGTCGCACCGGAAGTGCGGAGATCGTGGCCCCACTTATCGCCGAGAACGCCGGGATTGGGTGCGTAAATAACGACACGCGGCGGTGGATCGCCCCAGCGGATGAACGCAAGGGCCGTTGAGAGTCGCGGGGAACTCAGACACCCGCCGATGCCGTGCAGGATAAGCAACGAAAGCAGGGCGGATCCCGCGCAAAGAATGACCGCGCCAGCCGGGGCGAAGCAGCGGTCACGGATGCGGCAGAGGGCGACAACGGCGAGCCAAACCATAGGCAGCGCCCAGACCTGCCACGCATGGGCCGTGGTGCTGAAAATGGCGGCCACGAAGAAAGTCAGCCAGACTGCGGCTGCTGTCGCCAGATAGGGCGTGACCGTCGGGCGCGCCGCTCTCCACGGCCAGACGAACCAAGCGAGCGCGGCCCAAGCGCACGCGTAGCCGACGCGGGCGGCTAGACCGTGCTCGGCATGCCAGTTGAGATGATAGTTGATAAGCGAAAGGTAGCCGCGCCGGTCGCCGATTTCCTGACACCATTGGGCATAAAAACTCGAGGCGTTGCCGGTATCGTCGCCTCCGGGAACATCCCAAAGCATGGCGAGACGCGTACGCCAGAGAACGCTGCGGGAGTCGTCGCCGTAGGTGAAACGATGCCAGACGCCGTGCAGGGTGCCGTAAACGACCAAGGCGATGAGCGCAACGCCACCTATAATCAGCAGCGCGCGCGGAATACGCGGGCGATGGATAAGGATGACGAGGCCCATTCCGCAACCAGCGGCGACGAGACCGCCGCGCGATTTGGTAACGATGAGCAGGAGGGAGAAACCGAGGCTTAAGAGCAGCCCGATCCAATACCAGCGATATCGGGATCGGAGGAAAAACCACGCGCAGGAAACGAGAGCACGAGCGAGAATTGCGGCGCTCAAGTTGGTGCTGGCCGGACCAATTCCTAAAAAATCAAAACGATCACCGAACAGGAATCTCATCGCGCCTCCCTGCGCCGTGAAGCTTAGGTCGAGGGTGGAGCGGGTTGTCCCCAACACGCTGGTGCGGAGGCTTCGCCGCAACGCGTCGGGGACAACGCGTTCCACCCTTTGGCATACCTTGTAGTTTTCAAAACGGGGTCTCTGTAATTGCGCATCGCCCGAAACAGGGTGCCGAGCGGTGTCGACCCCCGCCTATATCGAGGCAAGAACAGGCGCATACTTGACGAAAATCCAACGAGGTGACACAGTGACACCATGCCGACAACCCTTACGCTCAAACAACTCCACGCAGCCACAGGACATTTGGTGCGCATCGCCGCCCGCTCGCGCACGCCCACGGTGATTACGGATCGAGGTCGGCCTGTCGCCGTGCTAGCGTCCCCCGGCAGCCTCGTCGCCCCCACCCGTCGGCCGCGCCAGATTCTCCCCGAATACGCCGCACTCATGCGCCAAGCCCCCGGCGCATCCGCGCAAGACGATCTGGATACCCTGCGCGACGAGTGATGATTTTTTGCGACACCTCCTACGCGGCCAAGCTCTACGTTCCCGAAGCGGATTCTGACGCCGTGCGCGCGCATCTCGAAGGCTACCCAAGCGAGGTCTGCCTTTCCGAACTGGCCCGCGCAGAGCTGCTCGGTGTTTTCCAACGCAGATTGCGGGAAAGCCGTTGGGCACCGGCAGAGTTTTCTGCCGCCGCCCGCCAGTTTCAGCAGGACGACCTGGCCGGATTTTGGACATGGCTGCCGCTGGACGCGACCATCACGCAGGCGACCGCCCAACTCTACCTCACGCTGCCCCCCACTGTTTTTGTGCGCACGGCCGACGCGCTGCACTTGGTCACGGCCCGGCACCACGGCTTTGCCGAGATTTATACCTGTGATCGGCATCAGGCTCTCGCAGCGCCGACGCTGGGATTGAACGCACGGAACCGGCAATAAAGACTCCCGAAGCACGCTTCGGGCATCGAAACAAACCGGACTCCTCCAGGTGTGGCGGCAAGTGCCAACGAGTCGACGCACCC